>JAYUSV010000349.1:0-4687 GCA_043755495.1 Synechococcales cyanobacterium | reverse complement strand
TTCATTGATTTCCAATGGTGCTCCCTTCGACTCCGCTCAGGGAACACCCTTTATTGATTTCCTTGGTTTTCATTGTGTTCTTAAGCGAACCGTATTGCTACGCGACGAACTAGTTGATCGTTGATGTCGTTCATGTGAACTGGTGGATGTCTGAAACACCCACCAGTCTGGCTAAAACTAAGATTTGTCGCACTGATTTAGAGCAAGTACCCAAGAGTAGAAATTTCTAGCCTTTTTTCATATTAGCGATCGCTTTCTCGGCTTGCTTGACTACTGGTAACTTAGTATCACTAGATGTGATCATTTTGTTGCTGTCAGCAGCACCACTCTGGACTTCATTGAGGGAGCCTTTGGAGCGTTCGACAATTGTTTCTAATGAATTTGCTGGAGAATCGATCGCTTTTTCAGCTTTTTTTTCAATTTCGTTTAACTGCACTGTTCCCTTAGTTACAGGGCTTTTTCCAGAGAACGGAAGGCTCTGTTTAATGTTTTGGATCTGGGCGCTATCTTTGGTAGGAGTGTTATCACTACAGCCGCTACTAAAGAGTAAAACGGCGGAGAGCAAGACAGATAGTAGTATTCTTGCAGGGTGGAGATTAGATAGTAATGATGAAATATATTTCATGTTGAGTTCTCTAAATTAATAAACAATGATGAGGTTGAAGTATAGAGGCAGATGTCGCTTATGAATTTCTACGAAACATTACCCCGTAGAGGAAAATAGCGATGATTGCCCCTAATACCGAGACAAAGACTCCAGCGACGTTTAAGCCCGGTGCTGCCAATTGGAGATTGCCACTTTGGATAAAAGTGTGCAAAGTTCCACCAATAAAAGCTCCTATAACTCCTAAAAACATTGTTGAAAGCCAGCCACCACCTTGTTGTCCAGGGACGATTGCCTTGGCAATCGCTCCTGAAAGCAAGCCTAAAACTATCCAAGCAATGATGTTCATAACGAGTCCTTCACGACTTAATGACACTAGTAACTTACCAGTCCAGCCTATGGATCTCTATCTCCCAAATGGATGACTCTTGGTTTCATAATAAGCGTCAATAGAGAGAGAAATTCAGGAATATTAAATAATAGCCAAGCAAAACTATTTTGCTTGGCATCTTGATGCTAATACTTTATCTGATTTCAACTTTGGCTAACGTTTTCGTCACTTTTATGGAATGATTACAGCCTTAACCATGACACTCTCAACACCTTTTATTTCCATCGCGAGGGGCTTGATCTTATCAAGCTGTTCCTGGGTTTTAACTGTTCCAGAGACTGTCACTTTGGCCTCGTTAGCAACAATGGTGAGCTTACCATTGGGGATATTAGCTTCTAATTTGCTCCGAACTTCGCTAGCTAAGTCTTCCTGTGCTCGCTTTTGAGGATTCCCTACTGCATTATTGCGTTGCTCTCTTGCTCTGATATCTGAGTCTAGTTGTTTTCTGCGGGTGTCGCTTTGGGCATCATCTTTGGTGGATTTATCATTTGTGGTGGCAACGGGCGCGTTGCTTGCTGTTGCACTAGGGGCATCAGATGATGTTTTGGCTTCATTACAGGCGGAGATACTGCCCATTAACAAAAGGTTAAGCAGTAAAGGTAGACTGGAGCTTATTTTGATGATCTTAATCATATGGTGGTTCTCAACCGTGATTTTACGGTAATTTTTATTAACTACTAAATCTTAAAGGGGACGATTGGCAGGTACTACCGGTTGCAAAGTGTTGTTAGGCAAATCGTAAACATGCCATTCGTGAATTGGATGATTGGTAAAAGCTGACTCAACCCTGGTGATATCTGCTGCTGTCCCTTCAATCATGACCAGATAATGGCCTTCAGAAACCTGATCGCTATACATCTGCGCCCGATCGGCAGAAAATCCCATTCCGGTTAATCCGCCTGCCAAGCTACCCGCCGCTGCCCCGATTGCTGTGCCAGAAATAGTGCTGGCGATTGCCGTTGCTGCTGCGCCAGCCAACATTACTGGGCCAATACCGGGGATAGCAATTGCACCTAATCCAACTAGTAAACCAGTTAATCCTCCTAAAGCGCTGCCAGCGGCTGCTCCTGTTTGGGCTGCTGACCCGGATTCACTTTCTTCTGTGTTTAGGTTGCCAACGCCAGTAATTGTGGTGTTGGTATGGACTCCAGTAGACTCAGCATGGCGGTTAACATCACGACCAATCAGGGAAACCTGATTCATCGCAAATCCACTTTTTCTCAATTCTCTTAGGGCATTTTCGGCTAGTTCGTAGCTGGTAAAAGTGCCAGTTGCTCGTTGTTGTAACATCATTACTTATTCCTCAAGATTTTGTAGTGTTATGGAATGGTCTTTTGGCTAGAAACTATCTGTCCAAGGCTTCTGGGTCACTATCTTCAGCTTCTTTGGCATCACCGGGGGTTTCATAGTACATTTCTGGCTCAATGCCAAAATTATCTACTAATCCTTCTTTATCCATTGTGAAGCCACCGGTCGTATCGATACTTTCTGATCCTGGTGGGTTTTCAGCTAAATGTTTATAATTACTATCCTCACGCTCCTTTCTGGCTGCTATTTCAGCCGGAACGATATTTGCATCATAGCTATCAGTGGTAGAATAATCGGCTAAATCAGTGCCTTCTACATTTTCTAACTCATCATTGTTTTCTAGCTCATCACTTTCAGATAGTGGTGTTTGAGGTATTTGAGTAGCCATAGTTCTTGATTTTTAATAATGGGTCTTTACAGGCCAACTTTTGTGGTTGCTGTATGACTCTAAGCATATTAAAACCAACCAAAAGATACATCTATCGATCGAGATAAAATTTTTTGATGATTATTGGCTATTTCTCTCTCGATCGATAGAGAAACCAGCAAAATAAAATGGCTAGTCATTGGGACTTGTAAACTCCTGATCGTATTGAGGAGACTGGGTACCGAGCAATCTATCCCAAATGGTAAAGTATAACCCGTAGTGCAAGGCATATTGATGATGATGAATGGCATGATGAGCTGGGCCAGTAAACCAACGGCCACACCAATGATGGGGAAATTTTAGCGGCAATCGATCGATTCCCAGATGGTTTACAACGGCCCAGGCTGTCATGGTAGACAGCACTGCAATAACAGTAATAAAGTGCAGTGGCATCACAAAAATAAGCCCCACTAAAAATAGGGCATGGGCGATCGACTCGGGTAGGTCAAAAGCAAAAGATGTCCAGGGTGTAGGCTGGCCGGAGAGATGGTGACCTCGGTGCCACCAGCGAAATAGTTGGGGGTGATGAAATAGTCGGTGCAAAAAATAAAAGTAAGCATCTTGCAGGATGATTACTACGATGTAGCTAATACCCAGATACCAGAGAGGGTATTGGTAGATGTCTGTATATAAACGGGTGATGCCTGATTGGTATGCTGTCAGGACTGAGGCGGCGCTGAGAGCAAACACGATCGAGGAGAGTATGGAGAGCTTAATGTCTTGTCTGATAGATGACCAAAATAACCAGATCTTTTGGGGTAGATCTGGGGCAATTTTGGGAGATTCGAGAGAGCTATCGGGATTAGATAAGCCGACGTTACCATACAAAAACCAGTGGGTTGCTCCGGCCAAAAGAAAATATCTGGCTAAGATAATACCAAAGAAGGCTAGTCCATAAAATGTGAATGAATGGTTGAGCAATTTAGCCTTCCTTGGTATTAAAGTTATAATTGTATATCAATTCTCTACAGATGGCGATACGCTGGCAGGTAATTTAAAACTTGGGTTTAGAGGGCTGCTTTTCCGGCGCTGGGTGCTCGCAGTTCTTCGATCGAGAGATGGGGAGTCTCGGTATAAACCGAGTCTAGAAGAAGATCTAAAAACCCCGCCGATCGAGCACTTTCGATCGCCTTGTGAGTAATTAGTTCGCCCACGTTCAAGATCACTTCATCATTGAAATCGAGAATGACTCGGGTGGTGGGGCGACCTAAAGCTCCTTTAATTCTTTGTTCATCGATCGCCTGGGTGCTTTTGCCTTGTAAGTCGCTAGCAGTTTCTTTGACTTTATGCCAAAGCTGCGAGGCGCCTTCTTGGATTTGTTCGCTGGCGATGGCACCTGTAGTCTTAAGTTGGTGGCCAGTGTTGGTAGCTAAGGTATTTGCTCTAGACTGGGCAGCCCCTGAAGTTGAAAGACCCACGACATCTAACAAAGCTGATTCTTGATGATTAACTTTGGCTCGATCGATCACTTTAGTCGTCACAATTTGTCCTTGAGCAACCACTATGTATCCTTCGGGGGTGTATACTGCCCGCTGTGCTCGCCGACCTTCGGCCTGCTCGACAGTTAAGCCAGCAACCACCGTATCCATTCGTTCACCCAATGGCTTGCTTAGTGTGCCACCAGCTGATCGATATAGTTCATCGAGTATTCCTAAACGCTCAGCGGCATCGCACATGGCAGTAGTGATTATGTTTCCTTCGGCTACTAGTAGACCACCATCGGGAGCCTGAACTGTTTTTTGAGCTACTTTATTGATCGCAAAAACCTTCTGGTCTATTGGATCTACAATGGTGTCTGTGACTTTGGCACTGACGGCTCGCCCAGCCTCTTGCATTGTGTCGCCAGCAACTTTGGCTGTCGCTTGAATTTTCTCTCCGGCAACCTGTGCCGTCTCCTGAATTTTTCCACCAGCATTCTGCATGGCTGCTTTCAAGCCACCGACTTGTTCTTCCATTA
>JAYUSV010000348.1:0-4690 GCA_043755495.1 Synechococcales cyanobacterium | reverse complement strand
TCGAGTATGTTTTTCCTAATCACCTCAGCCTAATTCACCAACGCCAAAAAGGCGAAGACACCAAGAGCTTTAGTAACGCCCTGCGCGCCGCCTTGCGGGAAGACCCCGACGTGATTTTGGTCGGAGAAATGCGCGATTTAGAAACGATCAGCTTGGCTATTACTGCCGCTGAAACAGGTCACTTAGTTTTTGGTACTTTGCACACTAGCTCTGCGGCTCAGACCGTCGATCGGATGCTGGACGTATTTCCGCCCGAGCAACAGCCTCAAATCCGCGCACAGCTCTCCAACTCACTAATTGCAGTCTTTAGCCAATGTTTGGTGCAGAAAAAGAATCCTAAGCCCGGTGAATATGGCCGGGTACTGGCACAAGAAATCATGATTGTGACTCCGGCGATCGCCAACCTCATTCGGGAAGGCAAAACCGCCCAAATGTATGGAGCCATCCAAACCGGGGGCAAACTGGGCATGAATACCCTAGAAACCACTCTGGCCAACTATGTACGGAATGGTTCGATCAGTCTGGAATCTGCCATGACCAAGGCTTCTAAACCAGATGAATTAGAGCGATTGGTGGCTACCAACCCAGCACTGGTCAATGGCCGTCGCTAACTTGTCCTAAATTGCTTTGTTCCTTATAAGTACTACACTCAATTTGAATCATGCCTACATTTACTGCTGAAGTCCGAGACAACCATGGCAACACCCGCCAAGAAAAGATCTCTGCCAAATCGGCAAAAGTTGCTCAAACCCAACTAAAACAAAAATATCAGTTTGTTAAGAATATCCGCCAAGAAAAAAGCTTTGATTTTAGTAAGCTCACTAAAATCAACGTCCAAGATATTGAAGCGGCCATGAGTCCGGTCAGTGTCAAAGATCGAGCTGTTTTTTCTCGCCAATTTGCGGCCATGGTAAATGCTGGCGTCGCCATGGTGCGATGCTTGAGCATCCTGGGTGAACAGTCGGCGAATCCCCGACTGAAAAAGGCTCTTGCTGCGATCAGTCTGGATGTGCAACAAGGAACGAATCTCTCGGATGCCATGCGTCGTCAGCCAGAATGCTTCGATAATTTATATGTCAGCATGATCCAAGCTGGTGAAGTGGGCGGGGTGCTGGATGAAGTACTCAACCGCTTAGCTAAAGTACTAGAAGACATGGCCAGATTGAAAAATCAAATTAAAGGCGCAATGGCATACCCCGTAGCAGTAGGTATTTTAGCCACCTTGGTATTTTTGGCTATGACTATTTTCTTGATTCCTATCTTTGCCAAAATCTTCCAGGATCTGGGTTCTGAATTGCCGCCGCTAACTCAATTTATGTTAGAACTTAGCGCCATCCTCACTAGCTGGAGAGCAATTATTCCAGTTGCCGTAATTTTTAGTATCACCTTTGCTTTCCGGCAATATTACAAAACAACCGTAGGCAGAGTAACCATCGATCGATTGTTGTTAAAAATGCCGATCGTGGGTGACTTAAATGAAAAATCGGCAGTGGCTAGGTTTTGCCGCATTTTTGGTACTCTGACTCGTTCTGGTGTACCGATCCTTAGCTCACTAGATATTGTGCGAGACACTGCGGGTAATAAAGTGATTGCCAACGCGATCGAAAAATCTAAGTATGAAGTACAGCAGGGTGGCATGCTCAGCTTGGCTCTGCAACGGGAGCGGGTCTTCCCACCGCTGGCAATTCAAATGATTAGCATTGGCGAAGAAACCGGTGAAATCGACGCGATGATGATGAAGGTTGCTGACTTTTATGAAGATGAAGTCGAACAAGCCGTTAAAGCTCTGACCAGCGTTTTGGAACCAATCATGATGGTGTTCCTAGCCGGGATGGTAGCAGTAATCTTGCTTGCCATGTACCTGCCCATGTTCAAGGTATTCGAAAAACTGGCCTAATGACCGGCTTAACTGCTCCAGATATGTACGAAACTCTTCTTGCGGAGTATAGCAATCATGAAATGGCGATGCTGCTCTTGCAGCAGCACCGCCCCTACATGGAAATGGTGCCCAGCATTCGCCGCTCGCGCGAAAGTATTATGACTCTGCCATTGCCTGCGGTGAAAATTCGGGGCAGTGGCTCGGTAGTTTTGCCCTGTGACTTGGCTTATTTACTCTGTGACCCAGAGTGGAAAATTAAAGTGGGCGGGGAAATTATTGTGCTGATTCAGCGCCCCAATGAACATTTTTCGGAGTTACTGGGTCGCTGGCGGCAAACTCAGGTGATGTTGGACTGCGATTATGAGTGGCATCGTCCTAATTATTATCGGCAAATTATGACCGAAGGAAGCGATCGGCTATACCCATTATTTGTGCTGTACCCCGACAGCGATCAGCGTTTGGTCAGGGGCTTAACCGGCGCTCATTTACCTTTTGTTATCTCCAATTTGCCAGAAAATCTATCGACAACTGCTGAGAAAAAGGCACTGGTAAATGAAGATGGTGAACCAGTCAAAGATATAACTTAATGAGATTTAATCAGCACCAAAAGCTAAATTTAAGGCGAATGGTAAAAATTTGGTTAAAATCTAAAGTACTCGATCGAAGTACCAATGTCTTTATCTCGCTTGCTCAGTGCCATCGTGGCGATCATTTTAGCCTTGGGCATGTTGTTCCTAGGTGGCTGGTACTTTACCCTGGGACTGTGCGTAGCAGTTTTTTTGGGGCAGCAAGAATATTTTCAGCTGGTGTTGGCAAAGGGGTTTCAGCCTGCGGTAAAAACCACTTTGGTGTTAAGCCAAGTACTACTGGTGGTCACAGCGCTGCTTCCAACTTTTGCTGACACTTTGTTTCCTATTGTAGGAATTATCATCTGCTTCACTATGTTGTTTGCTCCCAAGATGGTTTCGATCGCCGATATTTCTACTTCCATTTTGGGTTTGTTTTACGGCAGCTATTTGCCCAGCTACTGGGTGCGCTTGCGCGTGGGGCTGCAGCCAACTGGTAACTTACCCTTTTATGGCTATTGGCCAACTAGCTGGTCAGATTGGCAACATTTACCACCCACGCTTTCTCATACTTTGCTGGTTTTTATGTGTATTTGGGCAGCAGATATTGGAGCATACATGTTTGGTAAATCTTTAGGAAAAACCAAGCTATCGATGATCAGTCCCAAGAAAACTCTAGAAGGGGCGGTGTTAGGAATGGTTTGTAGTACCTTGATGAGCCTAGCTGGAGCCTATTATTTACAATGGCATCAGTGGCTAGTCAGTGGTTTAATTATGGGGATCTTGATTGGCTGTTCTACTTTGGTTGGCGATTTAACCGAGTCTTTAATGAAGCGAGATGCGGGGGTGAAAGATTCAAGTGGGTTAATTCCTGGTCATGGAGGAATGCTCGATCGAACTGACAGCTACGTGTTTACAGCTCCATTGGTTTATTATTTCTTTTCATTGGTTTTGCCGCGATTGTAATTTGTGATACATCTATGGTTGGTCTTCAACAATTGTTTAGCTTCGATCGAGATTGTTCACGAAGTGTTGCCCCAAGGCAAGTCGCACAGTTGGCGATCGACCCCAACAACAGGCTATAGTCTGGATTAATCGAGTATTCAGGTAGCAAAATGACCACCACTGCCAAAATTATTAATGCCCGAGTACCTGGCTACAACAGCACCCAGCAGATCTTAGTCAGCGATGGCAAAATCCAAGCGATCGCCCCAGTCGTTGCTGCCAACTGCGAAAACTGCCTAGTGACTGATGTGGCCGGAGACTGGTGCTCTTTGGGTGGCGTAGATTTACAGATAAATGGGGCATTGGGCTTGGCTTTCCCTGATTTACATCGCGGCGACCATCCCAAGCTGCGAGAAATTTGTGATTGGCTGTGGAAAAAGGGCGTAGATGGTTTTATGCCTACCTTGGTAACAACTTCGATCGAAAACTTTCAGCGATCGCTCCAGGTAATTAGCGAATTTATGGCGCAGCAGACCCCTGGCACTGCTCAAGTGTTGGGGGCGCATTTAGAAGGCCCTTGCTTGAACCCCGAAAAACGCGGCGCTCACCCGGCAGAATATTTGCTGCCTCTGACTCTAGAGAATGTGAAGAAAGTGATTGGTGACTATGGTTCGATCATCAAAATTATGACCCTTGCCCCCGAGCTAGATCCCACCGGGTTAGTTGTGCCTTTTTTACGTCGTCAAGGAGTCGTAGTGAGCTTGGGTCATTCCTTATCTAATTTGGCCATAGCCGAGCGGGCTTTCGATGAAGGAGCAACGATGGTGACTCACGCCTTTAATGCCATGCCCGGTTTACACCATCGCCAGCCTGGTCTATTGGCCGGGGCTTTGGCTTATCATGGCGTGCAATCTGGCTTTATTGCTGATGGTCAGCATGTACACCCTACGATGCTTAAGGTGTTTTTAAGAGCGGCTAAGTTTAGCGATCATGCTTTTTTGGTCAGCGATGCCTTATCGCCCTTGGGTTTACCCGATGGCTTGTATCCTTGGGATGAACGGAAAATCGAGATTAGTTCTGGTACAGCACGCTTACCAGATGGCACTTTGGCGGGGACAACGCTGCCATTGTTGACTGGAGTAGATAATTTGGTGAGCTGGGGGGCTTGTGATTTAGAGCAGGGGATTTCTTTGGCGACTACGGCACCGCGCAGAGCGATTGGCCTACCCACCGAATATATCGGTCAGGTAGCAACTCTGCTGCGTTGGCAGGTTGATGCTCAGACCCAACAGATTACTCG
>JAYUSV010000347.1:0-4721 GCA_043755495.1 Synechococcales cyanobacterium | reverse complement strand
CATGGCGATCTTGCTATGCTCTTCAATTTGGCTCATTACTCGCTTCGCCCGATCGATCACCACGGTTGGCAACCCAGCCAATCTTCCCGCCTCGATGCCATAAGACTTACTAGCCCCACCGGGTTTCACCTGATGGAGGAAAATAATTTCATTTGGTAGTTCTTTTACCGTTACCTGATAATTAGCTACATTATCCAACAGCGAAGCCAATTCATTTAATTCATGATAGTGAGTGGCAAAAATGGTGCGCGATCGAATAGTTTGTGCTAAATATTCCGAGACAGCCCAAGCGATCGATAAACCATCAAAAGTCGCTGTACCCCGACCAATTTCATCGAGCAACACTAAAGACCTGGGCGTGGCATGATTCAAAATATTTGCCGTCTCATTCATTTCTACCATAAACGTCGATTGCCCAGTGGCCAAGTCGTCCACCGCTCCTACTCGGGTGAAAATGCGATCGCAGATCCCCAATTTGGCACTGCGGGCAGGTACATAGCTACCTACCTGTGCCATGAGCTGAATCAAACCAATTTGGCGTAAATAGCAACTTTTGCCACTAGCATTTGGCCCCGTTAGCACCACTAGATCTGTACCGGTTTTCCCGGCTAAATCAGTGCCATTGGGTACAAAGAAACCGGCTGGCAGCGTTTGTTCTACGACCGGATGCCGACCGTTTACTATTTCGATCGGGCGCTCCTGAGACATTTCTGGGCAACAATAGCCCTGCTGCACCGCTATTTCTGCTAAACCACAGAGTACATCAACAGCAGCGACTCGCTGGGCCACAATACGGATTTGGGCAGCGTGTTCCGAAACTTCAGTGCGCAATTCATTAAAAATATCGTGTTCTAACTTACCCACATCTTCCTTGGCATTGAGAATGCGGGCTTCGCGTTCTTTGAGTTCTGGCGTAATGTAGCGTTCTTCGTTAGTTAATGTTTGTTTGCGTAAATAGTCATCGGGTACTAAGTCAGCTTTCGAGCGAGTAATGCTGAGGTAGTAGCCAAAGGTTTTGTTGAAGCCTACCTTCAAATTATTGATGCCGGTGCGCTCTCTCTCACTGGTTTCTAGATTAGCTAACCACTGGTGATCGTCTACGCTAGCGGCGCGTAGTTCGTCTAATTGAGCGTTGATGTTTGATCGAATAAGACCCCCTTCAGTCAATAAAATCGGTGGACTTTCTACGATACTTTTTTGAATTTTTTGACCCAGGGCTACCAGCTCGATCGGGTATTTCTGAAGATTCTGCAAAAACCGGGCAGTGGCATCTTTGGTTAGTTCTGCTAACTCTGGTAAACGACAAAGAGAATCTGCTAAAGATAACAGCTCCCTGGCATTCACTCGTCCCGCCGCAGCCTTACCAGTGAGACGCTCTAAGTCATAGATTTGCTTAAGTAGTTGTTGGAGATCTTGACGTAAAAAAGTGTTTTGATATAGTTCTGCGATCGACTGTTGGCGCATTGTAATTTGCCCAATATCTAACAGTGGCTGAGAAAGCCAGCGTCTGAGGGCACGACCACCCATGGCAGTGGCAGTGCGATCCAGTGCCCACAACAAAGATCCCCGCAAATGACCATCCCGCGAGGTCTGGAAAATCTCTAGATTCCGGCGAGATTGATAGTCCAGCACCAAATAATCGGTGAGAGAATAAGAGCGCAGCAGTTGCAGATCGATCGGATTACCCCGTTGAGTATCTGCCAAATAATCTAACAAACCACCCGCCGCTCTAACGGCCAAAGGCATTTGGTCGCAGCCAGTCGCCTCTAAAGACTTCAACCTAAAGAAGTCCAACAGACTCTCTTGAGCGGTCAGTAGGGTAAAAGCAGTTTGAGTGCGTAAGGCATAGCAAAACTGATTGGGTAAAGGATCTGGTACTCGATCGTCTTTCTCCCCAGCTCGCAGTAACCGATTGATATCTGGCGCGGCCACTGGTAGCAAAATTTCGGCTGGTTGCAGTCGCAACAACTCTTGGCTGAGAATCTCTAAGTCACTGCTTTGAGTGGCCACAAATTCCCCAGTAGAAATGTCGGTGTAAGCCAAGCCCCAATGATCGCCACTGAGGACGATCGCCACCAAAAAGTTATTTCGCCGAGCGGTGAGCAGCCCTTCTTCCATCACCGTACCGGGAGTTAGCACTCTGACCACTTCCCGCCGCACTAGACCCACGGCTGCACTGGCTTCTTCCATTTGGTCGCAGAGAGCAACGGCAAAGCCTTTTT
This sequence comes from Synechococcales cyanobacterium, assembly GCA_043755495.1. Lineage (GTDB taxonomy): Bacteria > Cyanobacteriota > Cyanobacteriia > Cyanobacteriales > Chamaesiphonaceae > JAAFHZ01. The sequence continues at coordinate 2,499 of JAYUSV010000347.1, read as the reverse complement.
CTACTAAAGAAGCGCAATATCGATCGACAGCATGATGAGGCACACCGGTCATCGGCACCCGCCCCACTTCTCTACCGCCTTCCTTACTGGTCAAAACCAGCTCTAGCTCCCGTGCTACTGTGACAGCATCCTGAAAAAACGTCTCGAAAAAATCTCCACAGCGGTACAGCAGCAAAGCATGGGGATACTGCTCTTTCACCGAAACAAAATGCTGAAACATCGGCGACAGCAGTTTGATATCAATTTCTCGATAGTCGGCGTTGCCAATGGCATTTTGGCTAGTGCGCAGACCAGTGAGATCGACGGAGTTTTCGGCAGTGGGTTTTTCGGACATTTTGGCTATTTAGAAGGACGGAAGGCCGAGTAGCCAACACTGGCTCCCACAGCAATAATACAGAATACGGTGATTGTGATATTCCAAAAGTTCATTTCACCGTGGTCTGGTTCATCGGTAATTCTCGCTACTTCTTGACTAGGAGAAACGCTAGCTACTCGCTGAGATGGCACGGTGACACTGCCATCAGAGCCACGCTGGAACTGATTCACACTGCCTAAAAAGCGACTGATTTCTTGTTGGAGCTGTTGGTTCTCTTTCCACATTTCCCGATTTTGGGCTTCCAGGCTACGCACCATAGATTGGGCTTCTTGCAGGTCAGCTACCACTTCTTGGTAAACATCGACAGGCACAACAGTTTGATAGGCGGCATTATAAGACGAAGCAGCAGCGTAAGTCATAGCGAAAATTTTGGCTAGATTATAAATGTTTTACCGAAATTCAGATGACTCACCACCCAGCTATCATAAGCTAATCTGGCATTTGTGGATCTCTGTGAGTGCAAAAATTAAGCAATATCCACCATTTGGAGTCTGGGAAATATGGGTAAACTTTATGATCAATTGGCGCTCAAATTACTGCCAGGTAAGAAAACTCTGCTGCAAAGCGAGAGCGTAGACCCTGCACGGCCTCAACCTCATATTATCAGTTAGGGATGAAGCTTTCCCGATTGTGAGGTTGCCGACATAAAGCAATCTCGCACCGTTGTAATTAGTGAAATTACGCAGTTTTTGGCCGATGGTAGAATTGTCTCAGCAATACTTATCTCTCATCATTATGTTTACTTGTTTTCAGCGTCTAATTTGTTCTCTCTGCCTCGGGATGCTCTTATTGCTCTCGCTGCCAATCCCAGCCTGGGCGAACGCCTACGATAAGCAAACCCTAATTGCCGCCGATTTTGCGGGCAAAGATTTACGGGGTTCGCAGTTTAACCAAAGCAACATGCGCAACAGCACTTTTAAAGGCGCAAACCTACAAGGAGTAAGCTTCTTTGGCACTAACCTTACCAACGTCGATATGAGCGATGCTGATCTGACTGGAGCAGCGATCGATAACGCTAGATTTAGCAACACCAATCTCACCAACGCTATTTTGGTGGGAGCCTTTGCCACCAGTGCCAAGTTCACCGGCGCAATCATCGAAGGTGCAGACTTTACCGATGTGCTGTTTCGCAAAGATGTCCAAAAAATTCTTTGTGCCACCGCCAGTGGCACCAACCCCACTACTGGCCGCAAAACCAGAGAGACTTTAGATTGCCCCTAGAATCGGATCAGGGAACCTCACAAATTCAGCTACACTAATCTCTGGAGTTGTCAGCAAATAGGCCAAAGCTCTTCCAGGAGAGGAAAAATGCGCACCATTGACGAAATTAACGATCGAATTGCCAAAGGCACCGTAGTAGTGTGTTCGATCGAGGAGTTTAAAGCCAAAGTACAAGCCGATGGAGTGAAAGCCGCTGCCAAAGCCGTAGATGTAGTAACTACCGGCAGCTTTGAACCGATGGAATCTTCTGGTGCCATTCTTAACCTTGGCCACACCGACCCGCCGATTAAAATTCGGAGCTGCTGGCTCAATGGCGTACCGGCTTATGCTGGGTTTGGCGCAGTGGATTTGTATCTGGGAGCCACCCAACTCGCCGATGAAGGCGAAAACGAAGAGCGCGGTGGTGCTCATGTAATAGAAGACCTTATTGCTGGTAAAACAGTCAATCTGCGGGCGGTGGGTCAAGAAACTGACTGTTACCCCCGCGCCAGCTTTAGTACCACCATTACTAAAGACACCATTAATCAATTCTATTTATATAACCCTCGTAACCTTTACCAAAACTTCATTGTGGGAGTCAACGGCGGCGATCGAACTCTCTATACATACCTCGGCCCTTTACAGCCCCGTTTGGGCAACGCGGTTTTCTCCAATGCTGGGGCGATCTCACCGTTGTTAAATGATCCTGAGCTGCAATCGATCGGCATTGGTAGCCGCATTTTCTTGGGTGGCGGCATCGGTTATATTGCCTGGGAAGGTACTCAGCATTTTCCGCTACAAAAAAGATTGGATAATCAAACCCCGGTTGGTCCAGCGGCGACTTTGGCTTTAGTTGGTGATGCCAAGCAGATGGATCCGAACTGGGTGCGGGGCTGCCATTTTAAAAACTATGGTCCTTCTTT
>JAYUSV010000346.1:0-4723 GCA_043755495.1 Synechococcales cyanobacterium | reverse complement strand
AATTTCTTCATCTGACCGACCGGGTACCCACTCCATGGGAGGGGTTTCGTCGAACAGGCTGACCCCCAATCGGGAAGCTGGTCCAAAGGACATAAGCGGTATCTCCTGTATTTTGCAACGATTTGTTTATATTTTGCCCCACCATTTTCTCGAAAAATTTGCGAGAAAGTGGCGGTTTATACGCTTTGCTATGATAGATTCTCTTACAACGGCGCTATCCGAATCATGAAGATTTAGAAAACTTAACGCCAGCGATCCCCACACTCTTATTTATTGATCCCATGGCTCCCCCACAGTTTTCTGCTGCTGTCTTGGCTTTGATCGACAAAGCGCGCATTGTGAGTTTTGCTACCTGGACTGAAACCTATACTCCAGAAGTATTGCAGCTTTTTCAGGCCGCCGATGACGATCGAAGATACCTCACTGACTCTGATTTGGTGGCTATTGACCCAATCAATTCGTCACCAGTGGCGACTTTTTTACGAGATCAAGCTGCTGAAATTATCGATGAGGCCAGAGCAGAAGTCTTAGTCCAGTTCCCAGGTATCACTGAACCAGGTGGTGGTCTATATCCCCCAGAACGAGCCACGGCCTGCTGGCGAGATTTTTGGCAGTTTTTGCGCTGTGTAACTTACGGTACTGCTGGCCAAAGGTCAGACTACACTAGTTTGACTGGCCTAGACTATATGAATCAGCTCTATCGAGAGTTGCAAGTACCACTGCCAGCGATGGTAGTCGGAATGCAGGCTTTGAAATCGGCGAGTCTTCGTCGGCTGGAAAATCCTGAATCTGTGGCAGTGTATTTCGATCGATTGATTACTGATCTCAAAAACTTTACTTAAATTCCTGCCAAAACTATGCTTACAAATAATCAAGGTCGGATGCTACTGTCTCATAACTTCAATATTCAATCAGAAAAAGTGCCCGCTCTGAGCCGATCGGAGTTTACGGCAATTTTTCAAGCAGGATTGGGAGAAGGTTATCAATGTCAGGAAGTTGATAGCCCTCACTGGATTGTGGAGGTGTTGTTTCCGGGCGATCGATTGCCCCAAGTAGTGGGTGAGGCGGTGGCGACGGCTTTAGCAGCATTCAGAAAAGCTGATGTAGAAATTTTAGCTTTGGGTGGTTTGAAGTCTACACCGCCAACCAGCAGTGCTCCCAGCGCCTTGCAGCCAGGAGAATGGGGTGTAGATGTGGTAGAAACTGCTGATAGTGAGGAGTTTTTGAAGTCGATCGATTGGGCAAATACGGTTATTGGTCGATCGGCTGAGACTTTCTTTGAAGTTCGCCGAGCAGTTAAAGCAGATTAATGGCAGATTTGGTCAAGATTGTCTTTCAGATTAATCCCCTACGGCTACGATCACTTCTGCTGATCGTAGCACTGCATCACCGGCTGTGAAACCCCGCCGACTGACTTTGATCACTGATTGGGGGGCAAGGTCAGTACGGACTTCCCGGCTGACTGCGGCACAGAGATTAAAGTCTGCTGGGGTATTGAGAGGGACATCGATCGCTTTTACACCACTGCCCGCTAAAGAACCTTCTAACTTATTGATGATCGATCGCAAAGAATTGGGCAGCCGCTGCTGAAAAGCTGCTGGCGGTGCTGGGTTTTCGGCTAAATATCCACAGAGATAATCCAACGCATCGACCACTCCCAATAGCTCTAAAAACAAACTATTGTTAGCACTGGCTGTCGCGGCCTGCTGTTGTTGCAGCTTAGCTTGTAGAGCCGCATTTTCTTGGATTAAATGATTAAACGAACTAGTAATTTCTTTTCGTTGCTCGGCAGTAATTTGATACATATTAATTAATAAGAAAAGTTTTGCAGGCTCTGACCAAACAATTGATCGGCAGCAGCAATTTCGGTGGCCATAGACTCTGGGGTCAGGCAATCATCTATCGATAAATTTTGAATTGCCCGATCGAGCAGGGTAATCTCAGCATCCAAAGTATCTAACAAAGTTAGGTCGGCTTCTCGGACATCAGTATGCTTATGCCAAGTGCCCCACAAATAATCTAATAGGGGTCGATCGGCTGGATCCATCAGCACCTTACGGGCTGTGGCTAGCAAATTGGGAGCATATTGCTTGCGCTGCATCGCCTGGGCAAAAGCTTTTAAAATCTCGGCATTGGTGGCAGTCGGATCTACTGCTAAAACTTCATAGGGGTGAGGATCGAACATAACTATCAATAATTATCGTTACTAGCCATAAAGTTCATAAAATCTCGGGCTGTATTGGTATGTAATAAACTGTACCAGTATCTAGAAAAAGTTTTTTTATCGGATACATCCCAGATCAAAGTGTGGTGTTCATCGCATAACTCATCGATCTTCGATCGCCATGCTGGTGACTTCAAAATTTGTTCTTTGGCTACTTCTAACACCGGAAAAGCCTCCCGCCAGCGGGGAAAGCCACCAGGTTTGCACTGTAAATAATAGCAGCCCTCATGATAGGCCACAAACTGCTGGGCAAACCTACTCGCCCCCACAATAGCCTCAGCATCGGTATTGATTGTTGGTTTCAGCGACATGGCCTGTACCGGATTTCCTTGTAAACAGGCGAGCGCCGCCTGCCACCAAGGAGTATAAAACATCGCCCAAATTTTATCTGGTAACTGTACTGTTTTAATTTGTGTTTGAAACAACTCATAAAAGCCGGGAGAAAGAAAAACTCCATGAATCCGCAATCCACTAGTGGGTGGTGTTCCCAGATATTTCAGGGCAGTCACGTCTCTTTGCCACTGTAACTGCAACTCTTTTTTCATATTTTCATCTGGTAATTGATCAACCATGGTAGACAGCAGATCCCGCATTTGACTAGCGACCTCTTGAGCCTTGGGTAAATTGGGATTGGTATTTATACTGGCTGTAAACCAAATCGGCAGTAGCTCTTGTAGCCAATCTAGCCGATCGGGTGCAGACAAAAAACGATAGTAAGCAGCCACTGCCCAGTCCTGGAGAGTACCTCGGCCACCGGTTTTTAGCCACCGACTTTGGGCTAACTGAAAACGACCTGGCCAATCGGTGGGGATAGCAGTAAACTGCGGTTCAATGTATTCACTAATCAATCGTCGTAGCAAATCATCGCTACCGGCATCTTCCAGATAATCGGTAGTATTTTGCCAAGCTTCTTCTAACTGCTGATTTTTCAAATGATTTTGCACCCGGCGCAGTGTCTTCAAGCGCCGCTCTTGATTTTGTTGATACTGAGCTAGTCCATTGTAATGTGCTGAAATTTTATCGCTGAGGTCACTACTGTATTTCTTGGCCTCTTCCCAATCTCGATCGATGATCGCCAAGGCCGTCAAACGCTGTTGACAGGTTGTTTGCAGCTTAGGAAACTCTGCCTGAATGTTTTGATAGTGGTAGCGAGCTGTGGCTATTTCGCCGGTTAGCTCTGCGGCTAGACCCAACCGAAACCACTCTTTGCCCTGTTGTAACCGCTGAATTTCTTTAAGCAATTCCGCCCCTTGGCGATGAGGATAGATATTTAGCGCTCGGTGTACCATTGCTTCGGCGTGCTCAAGATTGCGGGTACCAGTTTGTTGGGCATCTTGGAGCGTCTGTTGATAATCGGCAGCTATTTGTCGCCAGTAAATAACCTGGGGATCTAGGCGATCGAACAAAGGTCGAATTTGCCACTGTCGCCAGGGATGTTGCCAGACAGCTACCGGCTCTTTGAGGCTAATAATGAGCTGATTGGCCATTTTCAAAGCTCGATCGAACTGGCGATCTTCGGCGAGGGCTTCGGCCTCTAATAAAAGATTGCGATCTGCCATAAACCTGCGACCTAATCCAAACAATGGCGCAGATCGGAGAGATTCTAACAGTCGATCGAAAGTGCTCGCAGATGTCATAGGAAAAATTTAGCAGCGACCAACCCACCAATAAAGGAGCTGATGATACTCAAGATAGCCAATTTTAACCGGTAATCCCAACCTGTTTTAGCCAGAGGTAAACTTGCTAACAGGTGTAAAGTCGCCAAATCAGTTTCACAGTTAGGGCAAGTAACAGCAGTAATTTGGCTGCGCTGGCAGGCCGGACAAGTCAATGGCTCATTCATCTTTGAATCCCTGTATTGATTGTGGCTGTTGGAGTTTCTTCATCAATCCAGTGATTAGCCTCAATTTGTTGAGCATACCAAAGCTGCTCGGCAGTTGCCAGATCATTGGTACGCAAGGCCATCATTAGCTTGCCGTGCTCTCGATCCATGGCTTGGGCTTTAGCTGGTTTTATTTGGCGCACATTGTACATAGCAACATCCAGGTAGCGTAAGCGTTGTACCCATTCTGGAGTGATCTGATTTTCCCGTGATGCCGCTTCGCAGCTCGCCTCCATTTGGGAAGCATTATCTCGATATAATGCTTCCCGAATTTGCAGACCTAACTCATTAAATCGATCGATCTGCTCTTGAAGCATTAAAAAACCATAAACAGTCACCAAATAGTTGCAATAGCTCGCCCAATTTTCGGCTTTGCGGCGCTCAGCAGTAGAATCGCGCTTGAGCTTATGTAGAGCTTCGGCGGCTCTTTGAAACAAGTCTGGACGTTCTTTGCCAGTTAACGGATCAATGGTTTGGTTGGCAGTTTCTACGATCGGGGCAATTTGGCGATTCAGCTCCTGCATTTCGTTCTGATCTAAGTTTTGATTGTTAGAATCAGCAATAATTTCGGCGATCTGGCGATAAATTTTTTCATCGGCGCGTCCTCGGGAAAAAGA
>JAYUSV010000345.1:0-4757 GCA_043755495.1 Synechococcales cyanobacterium | reverse complement strand
CTTCGGCAGCCGGAACTTCGATTTCGAGGCCCACTTGACTATGGGGGAGATTTTCCTGGGTGACTTTCATAGGGTCTAATTACGAGAATACGTTGACTTGTGGTGATGTTGGCCGGTGGCCGATGGCTGATTGTGCAAAATGCCCAAGCGGGATGAAATATTATCACAAAACCCCACCATTAAAACCTGATTAGGCATTCACCAACCAACGAAATATCTAATTTGTCACATTACAGCTTCAGAAGCAATGTCACTAGATGTTAGGATCTGGCAAATAGCACACAGAAATACACGAACATAAAGAGGATCTTTCATTGTCTGGTTCTTACCGCGTAGCAATTTTAGGAGCGACTGGAGCAGTAGGCGAAGAGCTGCTGACTTTATTGGAAAGTCGGAATTTTCCGATCGATGAATTGAAATTACTGGCTTCTCCTCGATCGGCGGGAACCAAACTGAAGTTTAAGGGCCGCGAACTGACAGTAGAGGCTGTCAATCCTGAAAGCTTTCAGGGAGTAGATATTGTGCTGGCCTCGGCTGGTGGTGGCATTAGTAAGGAATATGCCTCCCATGCGGTGGCGGCGGGTGCGGTGGTAATTGATAACTCCAGCGCTTTTCGGATGCTGCCGGATGTGCCATTGGTGGTGCCAGAGGTGAATCCAGAAGCGGCTGCGCAGCACAAAGGGATTATTGCTAATCCCAACTGCACGACTATTTTGATGGCGGTGGCGGTGTATCCACTGCATCGAGTAAGGCCAATTCAACGGATTGTGGTGGCTACTTATCAGTCGGCAAGTGGTGCGGGAGCCAGGGCAATGCAGGAAGTCTTGACTCAGACTCAGGATATTTTGGATGGTAAGCAGCCTAAACCAGAGATTTTTCCTTATCCTTTGGCCTTTAATTTGTTTCCTCACAACACACCGATTAATGTGGCGGGCTATTGCGAGGAAGAGATGAAGATGGTGAATGAGACTCGCAAGATTTTTGGGGTGCCAGATTTACGGGTGAGTGCGACTTGTGTGCGGGTGCCGGTGTTGCGGGCACATTCCGAGGCGATTAATTTGGAATTTACCGAGCCGTTTCCGGTGGCGGAAGCTAGAGAGATTTTGGCTGAGGCTCCAGGGGTAAAGTTGGTGGAAGATTGGGAGGCTAATTATTTCCCCATGCCGATCGATGCTTCGGGTCAAGATCCAGTTTTAGTTGGCCGAATTCGGACTGATCTTTCTCATGTGAATGGTTTAGAACTGTGGCTCTGTGGCGATCAGATTCGTAAGGGCGCTGCTCTAAATGCGGTGCAGATTGCGGAGCTTTTGGTGGTCAAAAATTGGCTGAAGCCTGAATCCAAGTAACTTTATAAGGAGAGTTCTGTGTGACCTATTTCGGTCGAGTAATTACGGCGCTAGTGACCCCACTAGATGCTGATTTGAATGTGAACTATGCCGAGGCTGAGAAACTGGCAACACATCTGGCTGCCAACGGTTCAGATGGCATTGTGGTTTGTGGTACTACGGGGGAATCGCCAACGATTACCTGGGAAGAAGAATATGAGCTGTTTCGAGTGATTTTGGCAGCGGTGGGTAGCACGACTAAAGTAATTGCTGGTACTGGCTCCAATTCCACTAAAGAGGCGATCGAGGCCACTAATAAAGCTGTGAAGCTGGGTGTACACGGCAGTTTGCAGGTGGTGCCATATTATAACAAGCCCACTCAGGCTGGGCTGCTAGCACATTTTAAGGCGATCGCCGCTGCTTGTGACTTGCCGATGATGCTCTACAACATTCCTGGTCGCACAGGGCAAATGATGGAGCCAGAGACTTCGATCGAACTTTCAAAAATTGATAACATTGTTGCAACTAAGGAAGCAGCGGGTAATCTAGAAGTAGTAAGTCAGATACGCCGCAACACGCCTGCCGATTTTAAAATTTATGCGGGGGACGATGCTCTCACCTTGCCAACCATGGCTATCGGTGGTGATGGTATTGTCAGCGTCGCCAGTCATCTGGTGGGCAAAGATATTCAGCAAATGGTCCAGAGCTTCCAGCAGGGCGATCATGCTGCTGCCTTGGCCATTCATTTGCGGTTGACTCCTTTGTTCAAAGGCTTATTTTCTGCCACCAACCCGATTCCGATCAAAGCAGCCTTGAATCTGTTAGGCTGGGATGTGGGTGGCTATCGTCTGCCTCTTTTGGCAATGTCTGAAGACCTAGTGGCCGACCTGCGTAAACTCTTGCAAGAGCAAGGATTATTGCAGTAGACCATAGCTCACTTGACCCTCTTGCTGGAATATGTTAGAAATATCAACAGCGAAGGTAAGAAATAAGACAGAGACCCTCAGCCGGACTGATTATTTTTATTGAGCGAATTTGATTTTAAGCGGCGTTAGTGATTTTTAAAAGACGTTAAGATTTTTAAGAAGGCATGAAGCCCATACCAACCTTGTTTTATCAGAAAATAACTGTTTGAAAAAGTTACTGATGACTACATCTCTAGCCCTGCGGCTACAGCAAAGCTTGAAGCACCCTCCATATGGTTTCTAGGCGCGTTATTTTTCGTGCAAATTATTGTTTATCTGCTACTTCGTTTCAGTAGCTATCAACTTGTCACAACCAATTTTAATTAAGAAAAGATCCAGTTCCGAATCACTGGAACCATTGACCGTAATTAGCAAGGTCGATAAAACCGTGTCTCCCTTGAAGATGATTCCTTTAGGTGGTTTGCATGAGATCGGCAAAAATACCTGTGTTTTTGAATATCAAGATGAAATAATACTGCTAGATGCCGGTCTGGCCTTTCCTTCGGATGGTATGCATGGGGTAAATATTGTATTGCCTGACATGACTTATCTGCGAGAAAATCGCCACAAAATCAAGGGAATGATTGTCACCCACGGTCACGAAGATCACATCGGCGGCATCTCGCATCACTTAAAGCAAATCGATATTCCGATTATCTACGGTCCTCGATTGGCGATGGCCTTATTGCAAGGCAAGCTAGAAGAAGCTGGCGTAGCCGATCGCACCAAAATCAAAACTGTCCTACCCCGCGAAATGGTCAGAATTGGCCAGTATTTTGTAGTCGAATTTATTCGCAACACCCACTCGATCGCGGACAGTTTTACAGTTGCTCTACACACTCCAGTGGGCGTAGTGATTCACACTGGTGACTTTAAATTTGACCACACGCCTGTAGATGGCGAAGTTTACGATTTTGCTAAGTTGGCTGAACATGGCGAAAAAGGCGTGCTGTGCCTAATTAGTGATTCTACTAACTCCGAGTTACCTGGTTTCACTCCTTCGGAAAGAGCGGTATTCCCCGCTTTGGAAAGATTCATCGGGGCGGCGAAAGGTCGGGTATTAATTACCACCTTTGCTTCTTCGGTACACCGGGTGAACATGATTCTGGAAATTGCTCAGAAAACTAACCGCAAAGTTTGTGTGGTCGGTCGATCGATGCTGAACGTAATTGCTCACGCCCGTAACCTTGGCTATATCAATTGCCCCGATAGTGTATTTGAACCACTGCAGTCGGCCAACCACTTACCAGCAGACAAAGTAATCATTCTTTGTACCGGTTCTCAGGGTGAGCCAATGGCCGCCATGACTCGGATTGCCAACGGTGAATATCGTCAAGTAAAAATCAAACAGGGCGACACCGTAATTTTCTCGGCTAATCCAATCCCTGGCAACACGATCGCAGTTGTAAACACGATCGATAAGCTGATGATGCAGGGCGCAAATGTCATTTATGGCCGCGATAAAGGTCTGCACGTTTCTGGTCACGGTTGCCAAGAAGACCAAAAATTAATGCTTAGCCTGACTCGTCCCAAGTACTTTATTCCTGTTCATGGTGAGCACCGGATGTTGATCAGACATTCTGAAACTGCCCAGAGCATGGGAGTTCCTAAAGACCACATGGTGATTATCGATAACGGTGACGTAATTGAGCTCCGCCCTGATTCGATTAGCAAAGGCGGCAAGGTAACAGCCGGAATTCAACTGGTAGACAACGCTGGCATTGTGCAAGACAACGTTTTGAAACAGCGTCAACAGTTAGCCGAAGATGGCATCATCACTGTGGCAGTGGCCATCGGTGGCGAAGGAAATATCTTGGCTCGCCCCCAAATGCATTTGAATGGCGTAGTTTCGGCGGTAGAAATTTCGTTGCTAGAAAACTTGGTAGTGAAAAGAGTCGAAGCTACTTTGGTCGATCGCTGGCCAAGATTTGCCCGCTCTTTTGAGTCTGGCCAAAAAGATGTAGATTGGACTGGTCTACAAATTGAACTAGAAAGTGCTATTCAGCGCCTAGTTCGCCAAGAACTCCGCCAAAGCAACCCCAGCATCGTAGTCTTACTACAAAAGCCTGAAGGAGCCGAGAAAGAAACTTCTGGTCGTCGTAAACAGCGCTCTAGTGTGAGAGCTGCGGCTACCACCGAAGCTTAAAAATATTTATTTGTAGGTGGGTTACTGCTCACCAGCAAATATCATTAAATAAAGGCCGCTAAGCAATTTAGTGGTCTTTGCAGTATCCAATAATTCCAATCTCAAAAGCACTATTCAGAGTTGTTGCGCAGTTCAATCAATCCTAGATGCTAAACTAGAAAGAATTGAATTGCCGGAATTCTTAGCGATCGCTTAGACATTCCAGTGGCACCCACCGCCTTATCACCCATCTGAGGAAATCACCGTGTTCACTCCGGCAGTTGTAATATTTGGCATGATCTTGATCATGGCCTCTATCGGCTTGTTTTTCACCAGTAAGTT
>JAYUSV010000344.1:0-15766 GCA_043755495.1 Synechococcales cyanobacterium | reverse complement strand
CGAACCGCAGCTACTACGGTGCAGTTTTCGCTGGGAGTAATAGCTTTAGCAGGACATCTTTGGCATGCTTATCGCAGCCGGACAGCGGCTTAATATTTGTTATCTCGTAGTGGCTCTAGATGAGTAGTGGTATGAGTCCCCGGTAGGGCATTAGCGATGGCGATCTCAATGACATCACAAAAATAATGTCCTTGCTCGACACTCCAACTACCGGGCACCAAAATATTTACTGAAACAAAGCGTTGAGAACCAGCTAGTCTGGTTTTCAATCGCTGGTAACAAACTCCAGTATTGTGATAGCGCCGCAAAACTTTTTTGATAATCAGTTGTTCTTTTTTGGGTAGAGCAGCATCTAACAAACCAGCAGTAGTTTCTTGTAAGATATGCAAGCCTTCTTTCAAAATATTGATTGCGACCAAAATTGCCACTAGCGGGTCAAGGATTTGCCAGCCAGTCAAATTAGCGGCTACTAAACCCACTACGATTCCAGCCGAAGTCCAAACATCAGTAAGTAAATGGCGACCGTCAGATTTGAGAGCGATCGACCTCAATCTTTTGCCCGCCCTAAGTAAAGCAATTGCAACTCGACCATTGATTAATGCCGCAATTACCGAAATCAGAATTCCCCAGCCCGTTTGTTCGATCGACTGTGGATGTAATATCCGGTCTACCGAAACAAAGCAAATGCTGATGGCCGCAACCAAAATCATCACACCCTCTAAAGCACTAGACAAATATTCAGCTTTATAATAACCAAAAGAATATTGATCATCAGCAGGCTTGGCGGCAAAGGTCAGGGCACTCAGGGTCGCAATAGCGGCTACCAAGTTAACCAAAGACTCTAAAGCATCTGAAAATAGCCCGATCGAGCCAGTGAGTTTGTAAGCACCAAACTTCAACGTAATAGTAGATACTGCTGCCCCAATTGATAGCAGTGCGTAGAAGCGGGCAGCTTTTGGTTTACCGGCGGGCATTATTCAGACCTAAAAAAACAATTACGCAGCGCGATGCTTTTATTATTCCCGCTTCTGACCCAAAAGGTTGAACTATTTCGGGGCAGGGCATGGGAACAGTGTAGTAGGATACTTTTGTGGGGACAAATACAGCAATTCTAAATGATTCACTAGATCAGAATACCCTTAAATCATTTCATAGCAATAAAAAAGTTCCGCAACTGATTTCGGACTGCTATATGGCTAACTAAATTTAGCAAAAAAATAGGCAGCTTTCGCTGCCATCAAACTATCGAATCGCTGTAGAGAGGAGATCTAAGAAGATTTCGATGTAATGATTTACTTAATCACTTCACTTCAATAACTATAGCATGTAGCAAAGAAAAGATCTTAATTAATTTAGTTGAAAGCTTAATTTGAACAGTTATGAATCTATGGCGTGAAGTCGCGGGGAATTCCAATACATCCTAGCTAGTATAAAATTTCTCTATCATCAACATGCTGGATTACTAGAAATGAAAATGAAAATTCTTGGAAACATATGTTACAATAAGTACTACCCAGCTTCATGGGATGTTTATATGACTTTACTCTGTCTATTAATTGCCTAGAGCCTATCGATAAGTATTTTTACCTCAATGGTTATTTACTGTATTAATGGTTTTCAGCACATCCGTCGTTTGCATCGCATTCCCTGTAATAACTGTCAGTACTTTACTGATAGTTATTATTTAAAATGCACCGTAAATCCAGAATGGGCCTGCTCTGAAGCAGCGATCGACTGCCGAGACTATCTTGTGCAGTCACCACCTAATCAGCAAAAACTTGCTTATGGGCAAATTTTTGTGCATAACCTCTGAGGATTTCTTTTATGGATTCTAACAACGCAACTCGTTCACCCAAGTCTGGCCTCAAATCGGGCTTACAAGTCGACCGGATTACCAAAATCATCGCGGAACAATGGCCAGAGATTTGGCAAGCCTCGATCAATCGCCAAAAGCAGCAGCTAGATAATCAACGGAGCCTAGTGCTAGCTGCTCGCAACCGGCTACAAGGAAAAACTAGTTAGACTGTTATTCCGTTATTTTTCATCAGAGCTTGTAGTGGTGCTATGTATTTCACTACAAGCTCTTTGTTCCGTCAATGTGAGGACTTTTCATCAAGGTCGTGAAATTCAGGCTTTTTCGCTCACTGGCCTTAATCCCATGCCAACCGAGTACATGATGGTGCGGGGACTCCCTGCTGTTAAGCTAAAATGAGGAACAGAATCACCCAATCGTAAGCTGATGGAAACAAATACTATCAAAGCACCATCGGCTCGCTCTTTCGCTCTGCTATCGATCGGGGCAGCCATTACCACCATTATTCTGAAATTTGGCGCTTACAAGCTGACTGGATCTGTTGGCTTGCTTTCTGATGCTCTAGAATCTCAGGTAAATCTGGTGGCGGCACTTACCGCACTTTGGGCAATAAGTCTGGCTGCCAAGCCGCCCGATGCTGCTCATGCTTTTGGTTACTCCAAAGCCGAGTATTTTTCTAGCGCCGTAGAAGGACTGTTGATTTTAGTAGCAGCTATCAGCATTATGGTGGCAGCGATCGACCGGATTTATCATCCCCAGCCGATCGAACAAATTGGTTGGGGATTGTTGGTTTCGATGATTGCAGCGGCTATTAACGGCGGCGTGGCCATAATTTTGTTGCGAGCCAGTAAACGGTTAAGGTCGATCGCCCTCAAAGCCGATGGCCACCATTTACTTACTGACGTTTGGACTTCGATCGGGGTGTTGATTGGCCTGATTGCGGTACAGCTTACTGGCTGGCAAATTTTGGATCCGTTGATTGCGATCGGGGTGGCGGCCAATATTGTCTGGGCGGGCTGGCGGTTATTGCGAGAAACTGGCTCGGGGTTACTAGATGCGGCTTTATCTACGGCAGATTTAGCGACGATCGATGAAATTTTGCAGGCACACCAACAGGATGGCACCCAGTTCCATGCTCTGCGGACTCGCTTAGCTGGCTCCCGGCGCTTTGTGACCATGCATGTGTTGGTGCCGGGGCAATGGACGGTACAACAAGGCCATGATTTGTGCGATCAAATTGAGCTAGAAATCGCCAGAGCTTTGCCAGGAACCCATACTATCACTCATTTAGAGCCATCAGAAGACCCGCTCTCTTGGGAAGATAGTGAGTTAGATCGAGCCGATACCGGGGAGATTTCTAGTTCTCCATAATGGTTTAGAGGCATCTGTGTGTTACGACAAACTACGAAGAAGCTATACTGTGCAGAGAAATTTATCAAATTATGTTAGCTTGGATGCACAAAATAAAATAGATTCAGGTTAAGATGCCTTCATTAGAGTATGTGAGGGTAAAGAACGCAACTTGTTCTTTGTTGTAAGTTAAAAAAACGAAATCTTAAGTTTACTAGGGTGCAAAATATGTATTTATTGCAAGATGTGGTGAAAAAAGCTAAGCCAACCCAAAAGCAAATAGCTCGTGTCAAACAACAGTTCGAAGTAGAATACTGGCTTTCACAAGCACTAGAATCTGGTTGTTTTTCCCTGGAGTGCAGCGGTTAAATGAATAGGCGATACCCATAGAAAGTCCCATCTCAACGATGAGATGGGACTTTCTTGTGGATTGAGGTGAAATGCTTTATGTCTAACACTTTGCAGTTGTTATGATGGTCGAGTATTGACAATTAGTTTCCGATACTCTAGCATAGAGCAAGTTATGTAATCTTATGAAACTTAAAAATACTTTTGCTTTTTTACCACTTATTCTGGTTCTCTGTGGTTCAACTGCCCTGAGTAGTTCTGCGATAACAAGCCAATACGGGGTTTCAGTTTCAAGCAGTGACATCAATTATGGAGATCTCATTGCTGCCGATGACAACTTGTACTTCGGGGAAAGCTACTATGCAGATAGACAAGAGTTTCACTCCAAAATCAAAAAAAAGATTTTGGGAGCTGCTGGAGACTATGCAAAAAAAGTTGGTAACAACCCTGACATCAAAGTTAATAGTAAAAAGATTGTTCTCACTGGAACTGGGGATTTTAAAGGCAAAAGTTTTGAAACAGGTCTTGCAGCAGGTGATTATCTCCTAAAGTAAATAATGAATCGGGTCGTAACTTAAAGCTGGACAAAATAACGTAAATATTGCACTTGCCATCATCCTCCAAAGAGGGCTGGGGTGAGGGTACGTCCAACAATGTCTTACTTTTTAAATTGATACCCGATGAATCTAAGCTTTATAATTCTCCGTTTTAGGCAGTCTGGCTTACTTCTAGCACTGCCATGTCACTTGCTCACATTAACTTGGATACATCGAATCATGAAAGATACTTATGAATTAAGAATTAAATGTGGTGACACTCCTATCAAAGAAGTTGAAGGGCTGTTAGGGAGGAATTCTAGCAACACTGATAGTACCTATTGGGAGTGGCTAATTGAAAATGACTCCAAGCCAAGTGAAGCGTTTTCTCTATTTCTTGACCTGTTAACTAATCAATATGATAGATTGGCAAAAATCGGGATAGCAAGAGAAAATATTAGCATTTGGAGGAATTACCAGTATGATCAAGAATGCAATCTTGAAATCAGCCCTGAACAAATGAAAAGCCTTGGTGAACAAGGTATTGTTTTATGTATTTCATGTTGGCAGCATCACTAGATCTTCCAATTTTGATTATGTCAATTTGTAGCTACTCATTTAAAATATGTCTATGTCACGGACGCAAAGTCGCCAAACCTCGCAAAAAGTCTTGATTTTCATTAGGAGTGCCAGTGGCTACCCGTAAGTGATAATTATCTAGACCGGGCTTACCGCCAAAGTCCGCTACGAAAATTTCTTGTTGAGCCAGTTGAGCCACTAACATCGCAGAAGTCATCTGCCAAGCTTCACAGCTTACTAGCAGAAAATTAGTATCCGATCGATAGACTTGCAACCCCAAAGATTGCATTTTTTCTGCTAACTGCTGCCGTTCTTTTCTGATCTCAGTCAACTTAGTTTGTACATAGTCCAAATCAGCCAAGGCCGCGATTCCAGCGGCGATCGCCAACTGATTTACCGGGAAAATTTGCGCCACCCGATAGAGGTAATCAACCATTTTGGGGTCAGCAATGCCATAGCCTAAGCGCAAACCGGCTAAACCAAAGCCCTTAGAAAGACTGCGCAGCACAATTAAATTAGGATACCGCTCAATTTCAGCAGTGATCGTGGTTTGGCAGATTTCAAAATAGCATTCATCCACCACAATCAGGCAATCTGTCTGGTCTAGTAACTCAATTAGAGCCGATCGATCGACCAAGTTAGCGGTGGGGTTATTGGGATTAGCAATAAAAATTAGCTTAGTGCGCGGAGTGACAGCAGCCAGAATCGCCGCCACATCTAGACCAAAATCGGCCTTGCGGTGTACTGATACCGTCACACCGCCCAGCATTTGGCTGGCTGCCCCATACACAAAAAAAGTGGGCACCGGCAAAACCACTTCATCACCTGGCTCTATGCAAATCTTTAGCACCAATTCAATCAAATCATCTGAACCATTACCCACAAAAATTTGATCGAGGCCTACCCGGTTATAATCGGCGATCGCTTGGCGCAGAGTATTCGTCAAAACTTCTGGATAGCGATTGATACCACTGGCCGCCGCTTGAATGGCGCCGATCGCTTGAGGGGAAGGAGGATAGGGAAACTCGCCTTTATCCAGGCGAATAGCTCGATCGCTTTTGATGCTACCTGCTTGTTTGCTGGGCAGACTGCGCACGATCGAGCGGATTGATTTCTCCATAATACTTCCAGGAAATTTAGATCAAGATATTCTTGACCAGTTTAGCTGCTCGGGAGCCTTTAATTTTAGCTGCGCATTTCTTGCCATAGCTTTTTATACTGCTGCTGCTGTGCAGCATTTAAGCTGGGGAGAAATTCGCCCTTGGCAAAAGCTTTGTACAACAAATTTTCCGGCAGATCTGGGGGCAATTCTTGACCACTGAAAATCGGCGAAGCCCCATTAGTAGAAGTAGAAATTTTGGTGGCCGCTGGCTTTTGCCAGCAAAAATCAATCCATTGCTCGATCGATGGTGTACCGGGCAACGCCTTAGCCGCGTAAGGCTGCACCCACAAATCTGCCCACAAAGAAGCACCAGAAGCCGGGATAGCAATGCCCAAATCGGGTTGACGACTCAATAATCCCACCACATCTGCCGACCAACCTACAGCCACCCAAGCATCACCAGTCAATAACGGCGAAATATATCGATCGGAGCTGTAAAACAATGTTTGTTGATGCAACTGCCGCAGTGCTGGTAATAATTCCGGCACCTGTTGTGGATCGGTACTGTAAGAATGACCAAGGTGCTTAAGAGTTAAGCCAATCACTTCTTGTTGTTGATTCAGCAAGACCACTTTTCCTTTCAGTGCCGATTGCCATAGATCTGACCAGTCGGTGGGCAACGGAATATTATTTTGCTGTAGTCGATCTTTGCGATAGATCAATACCGTGCTGCCCCAGCGATAAGGTGCACCCCAAATTTGACCATCACGACTGACTAATTTTTGCCATTGGGGCACTAGTTTTTGCCAACTGGGCAGCTTAGCAATATCTAACGGTTGTAATAGTTTTTGATTGATCGCTGTATTAAGCCAGGTATCACCTAGCGATATTAAGTTACTGGCCTGATAATTGGGCGGTGCTTGCCAAGGTAGTCGCCAGCTCCAGCCACCTTTACTCTTGGGGGGATTTTTCCACTCGCTTAAAAGTTTTAGGCCATCAGCAAGTTGGCTAAAAGCAGATACTTGCAAATGATCGCTTTTACTAAAACGGTGAAATTCTCCGATCAGTACACCGGGGAAAGTCCCCCGTAACAGTTTGATTTGGAGTGGATTAAGAGGGGCTGGTTGACAACCAAAAAGCACTGGCTCCAAAGACAAAAGACCCAAAGACTGTAAAAAATGACGGCGTTTCATTAATACTATTCCTCACGTCGTTCTAAACCGAAGCCCACCAAAGTAATCTCACTGGGGACG
Organism: Synechococcales cyanobacterium; assembly: GCA_043755495.1. Taxonomy (GTDB): domain Bacteria; phylum Cyanobacteriota; class Cyanobacteriia; order Cyanobacteriales; family Chamaesiphonaceae; genus JAAFHZ01. The sequence continues at coordinate 8,785 of JAYUSV010000344.1, read as the reverse complement.
TTACCAGCCGCTGGTCGCTGGTAAGTAATAATGGTTCGCAAACGCACCCGTTCTGACAAGATCCGGATCTGATCCACAGCTACTGATTGGCCGTAGTACGTGGTCATTTCTAAGGTTTGGCGACTCGGTAAATAAGTAAAGCGCCCAGTAATTGCCCCAGACTCAGAATAGCCTTGATCTCGCAAATAAAAGCCATGTACCACCTCTTCACTCTCCGAGACTTCTGCTGATAGTGGCAGAGCTGGGGCGGCTGGATCTTTGGGTAATTTTTCTGGATACGTGATTAAAGCATCTGGTACAAATAGAGCTTTGAGACGCATCGAAACTTCTTCGCCGGTTTCTGATTTGGTGTCAAAAGCAATGGCAAAACCATAACAATGCTCGATCGCATCATCACTTTTAAAAAACTCTCTAGGAATGAAAGATGAAGAAATTTGGTGTTTTTCTACCGAAGTGAGAATTTCTGCACTAAATTCAGTATGAGAGCGTTCCACTTCTCCCAGCAGGGGGTAGTGATAAATCCGATCGGTTTGCCATTGTCCAGCGCAGACTGTAAAAAAGTCTTCAGCATTCAGCATTTATTCTTTACCCCACATACACCAATTTATACTGCTGGGCAATCTTCATCTGTTCCCTTGTTGCTCCCAACCAAAGTTACCATATTTTTTGGTGTCTCAGGTAGCAAAAGTCCGGCCAATCAAAAGATTATGCACTTGGCCAAGACTTGTTTCAATATTCATTAAGCCATCCACCTAGAGATTTAGACTATGCAACCAACCGAGAAACAGCCCGTAGAGAAAAAAATCGAGCTGCTCACCAGTAGAGTAGATGATGTCTATCACATCCTCGATCGGCTGCACCAGCACTTATTACCCGATAGTATTCGCCAGGAAGTTGCCACCAAAGCAGTTAAAGCTCAGCTCCAACAAAACTTTCCTAAAGTCGATATCCAAGAATCTGCCGACTGGCTGGTTCATCAAGATGTACTGATTGACAACGAAACCAGCAGTTATCGACAGCCACAAACCATGCTTTCGCCCCAGTCCCAGATCCAGCGTCTGACGGCGCAGTTGACTGTGGCCTACTCACGCATTGCCGCTCTTGAAGAGCAGTTGCTAGCCAGACAGCGCGTTCGTTAGATGATCAAGCCCAGCAGTTTTTCGGTGGCCTGTAAGACATCGCTACTACTCCAATCCTGGTATAGGCTAGCCGCGATCGCTGCTCCGCCAGCACCCACTCCTTCTTTCACAAACCCGCGATCGTACACCCGCAGCTGTTCGTAGCTAGAATTGGCGAATTGCAGTTGCGCCGAAAAGAACATTGCGGGTGGGGTGCTCGTCGCCAAACTCACGGCATCTGCACTGGGGTCTTGCGTCACCCAGCCGGTAGTCCCTACGGCAATTCGCTCCAGATGACAATCTGGGGCGAGTTTTGATATGAGGGTATAAACTGCCAACATTTGGGTGCCACCGGCCAACAACACGCCTCCTTGCTCACTAGCGGCTACCGCCATCGCGGCTGCTACTACCTGCATGGGATCGCCGATCGCCGCCACTATTTCCCAGGCATTAGCCTGAGTCGAAATCTGTTGTAGACCTTGCTTCACCAGCAGTTTTTTTTGCTGATGATTACATTGAGGGTGGCTACTGTTCACCTTGCCCTCAGCTTCGATCCCCAAGCCAGTCAACAAAGCTAAAGCTGTGGTGGTGCCGCCAACCACACATTCACCAATTACGAGATAGGGCGCGGTGCCAATCAACTTTGCGCCCCAGACTAGTCCCTGTTGCCAAAGATGCTGCACTAGTTCGATCGACATGGCTTGACCAGTAGTCAGACAGGCTGCCGGTTGGCCACCCAAATCCACGCAGTCGAAGCTGGGTGCTTGGGGTAAGCCGCTGTTGAGGATGCTGACAGGAATATTTAGGGCCGACAAAATAGCCTTGGTAATAATCGCGGGCGAAGCCCCGGCAATCAGGGGCGGCAAAGGATATCGATAGCTGGGCTGAATGCCTCGACTCAAAAACTCGCCATCAGCTAAAGCAGTTAGCTCTCGATCGGCAGGAGTCAGGCCAGCCGCTGAAATATTGGGGATGAGGCAAGTTGCGGTAAACCCCAGCACACAAGCAAAATGTGGGCGCTGGTGACGATATTTGTCTAGCCATGCCTGACTAAGCTGGGGCTGGGTATGTACAACAATCATCAAACTACCAGCCCGGTCAAATCAGCAACAGCCCACTCTACACCACAGATCTGAGGATTAATCATAATTCCAACATGTCTTCCAGCCATTCGGGTGGACGCGGAATCGGACCACCGATGCGTTCAAATAATAACAAGGCCATTAAATGGGTGATCAACAGTGATAGCAAACTATTTAGAAATAGAATGCCGAAGGCGACTAATTGCACCGATAAAACTGTTGGTTCGGCTAAGATACCCAATAAATCTAAGCCCCAATTTAAAATATCCGTCGCTCTGGCGGTCAGCAAACCCCAGAGATCTTCGCCCAACATTGCTGAAGCCAACCAAATCCGAAAAAAGAAGCCGCTACAATCTAACATTGCCCCAGCTAAAATTGACCAACCCCAACCAATCCCTCGCCGCCAAAAAGCCCCGAGTTGGATGCCAATCAAACCATAGGGAATGGCGAATAACACACTGCGAGTGGGGCCCATCAATACCGATAACAACAGACTAGATACCACCACCGCCATCCAACCAGCTCGTTTGCCCCAGCGCAAGTACACCAAAATTATGGGCATAGCCAAAAAGGGTTTGAGAGCTTGACCACCCAAAAAATAGGAATTAATCAGCCACATTAAACAGGCAGCGCTAGATAAAAAAGCGGTCTCTACCAGAGGCAAAGGTGGCGGAGATGGAGATTTGGGGGCAGAGCCAGTCAAAAGAGATCGCCTCGGAATAAAAATTAATTTTTGATGTCAGTGGAAAGCCGAGAGGGTGTCAATTTTGAGCGGAAAATACTGCACTTACCCTCACCGCTTTAACTTCTTAGTCGAAACAGTAGTAACTGATTTACCTGAAGGCGCTGAAAATTATTGTCGCTGACCATTAGTAACATGTTGCCACCGCCAGGTAAAGGTGGACCGATCGCCATCCCTTCGATATTATCAAGTCCAATCTTTAGATCGGCCAAGTCTAACACCAGCTTTTTGGAAATGGGGGTTGCGTCATTGCCAGCCAAACTCTCAATGCGACTTACATCGGTCGCACCACCAGTAACTGCCTGGAAAACTCTAATTTTAAAGCCCAATAAACTTAAAGACCGTTCCAAGCTCAGAAAATGTCCGCCATTGTCCAAAGCTTGAATTTCGGATAAACCATGCTCGATCGATCCCAAGGGTGGATATTCTAGGTGGTAGGTATATTCAGCCAATGGCCCAGTTTGTTCGCTAGCCAAATATTGCAACCAACGAGTTTTAATGGCTGTTACCGGCTGGCCTTCAGCAGGTTTTTGCTGATCTTGAATCAAGGCACTTTCGGTGGTGGTAAAAATATATAGGGGATCGGTGGCAGCTCCAGATGAAGCGATAGTCAGCGATTCAAAGGCTAGATTACCCTGCACGCCTTTTTTACCTAAAGTATCCGGCAGATATCGATCGGGGAGTTTGATCTGCTGTTTGAGCTGGCCGCTGGCTAAATCAAATTCGCCAATCATCGGCGGCAGGCCAGCATTTCGATCGCCTTCGCTAGCAATAAACACCGTGGAGCGAGGAGAAAGAGCAATTGCCTCGGGATCGATACTGCCCGCTGGATAAGTCTTACCATCAGCTCCTTTGAGGCTGGTAGATTTTAAGACTTTCACATCTTTGAGCTGAGATTTTTGGTCAAGATTGACCTTGAGACTGTAAAACCGGGCTGGCCCTTTATAGCTGCGATCATCAGAAATGGCATAAAACACTCCTTGCTGTCGATCGTAGGTCAAACCAGACAGGCCACCCAAGGGCACGCCATCAATTTTGAAATTGTTGGGGATCCGATACTCACCCAAAAACTCCAGGGAAGTATTTAAAAATACCCGAGGAGCTGCCCGTGATTCGCAGCTAGTCAGAAAAACAATAATACCAAACACACACAAAGCAAATCCCAATGCCACAGTAGCACTGAGAATTTTTGCCCCTAAAGTCCGCTTTTGGGTGGGTGGTTTAGATTCGAGATTGCCGGATTGCAGATCGGTCATGGCCAAGAGTCATTGAAATTAATACAGGCTAACAGATTTTTGGTGTCAAGCTATTAGCAAACGACAAAGAACCCGCTACCGAGAAGTTTTATGTATCTGATAGTGATTATTTACCATAATTCCAAAATTAAATTGGGATCTTGAGGGTTGTAGTAGCGAAAAGCTCCAGCAGTAGAAGTAGCTGGATAACCCATCCAGTAAGGAACGCGAAATCTTCTGTAAGTTCTACCACTAGATTCATTGGTGACGTCACCAACTATTTTGGAGGTTTCGGTAGCTCCACTTTGGAGCGCTACCCGAATACCTTTTTTCTCATCTTTAAAAAAGTTGCCCAACACGGGGTCTTTGACATTACTAGGTGCAAGCGTTTTGTAAATGTTGGCTCCCACGAAGTCGGTTTTGGTGATTTTTGCACCACTTAAATCGGCTTCGGCTAGGTTAGCGCCTTGCAAGTCAGTAATGTCTAGTACGGCGTTGTTTAGTTTGACCCTTACTAGGTTGGAGTAAACTAAACTAGCATTTCTGAGGGTAGCTCCTCGTAGATCTGCACCCAAAAAGTTGGTTCCTACGGCTGAAGCTCCCGTAAGATTGGCTTTGGGCATAATTGCGCCAGCAAAGTTGGCTCCGTTCAAATTGGCATTTGTCAAGTCTACCGAGAATCCAGTAAAGTCGATTCCCACAAAAGAAGTGCCCGCAAGATCACAACCAATGCATTTGCCAGTGGACTCTAGCTTTTTGAAATTTTCTAGCCTCTTGTTTTCTGTGGAGGTAGCTGCAAATGCGCTAGAAGTAGTTAAGCTAACCGCTAAAGGAGCGGCCAGAGTGATAAAAATATAGAGTAATTTCATATTGATCAGTTTGGTTACAAGACTGGTTTCAGGCGAAAGAGGTTTATGAGTGATTAAGGCCGGTTATCGAGACCATATATCCGTATACATCATTAGAAGGTTCCTTTACTAGGACAATATTGAATAAATGGGATGTTTAGAGGCAACACACACATATTGCCCTACATTTGCCAGCAAGGATTTTACGGTTTTGATATCAAAAATGGTTTCAAACTATTTGCTAGAAGGGCTAAAAGCATAGATTACTTGGGTTGTTAAGTTTTCTTGCCAAACTTTTGATAGCTGCTCGATCAAGTACTGCTGTCGATCGAGCTGTACCTGCAACCCCACCAATGGATCGGTACCGTTGGCTAACAAAAATTCTAGGCTTTCGACCTGTGGCCAAGTAGAAATTTCTTGCAAAATAGCCTGTAATGATTTGAGATAGGGATGCTGACTATCAGTAAACCATTTTTCCTGGGTTTGGTCAGGTTGGTCGCAGCCTAAATGGATGATGCTGGTATTGGGGGTGCTAGCAAATACTGCTGCTCCCAATGGGCGGGCTTCTTCTCGCATAATCAGGTGATGCTGGTCGGCTAAGCTGCGCATTTTTTCAAGATGTTCGTACTTACTAGCCACTTCGATTGGTTCTTCTTTCCAATTGACGGCCAGAGCCAACAGATAGGTCTGAAGCAGCATGTGGCCAAGTTTTTCGGCTTTGGTGGCTAAGTAGAAAGTGTTGTAATCGTTGACTTCGATCAGCAAAGGCACTCGATCGACTATTTCAATGCCATAGCCTTTCAGTCCAGCGATTTTACGGGGGTTGTTAGTAACCAGACGAATTTTGCCGATCCCCAGGTCATTTAAAATTTGGGCACCTACCCCGTAGTTGCGTAAGTCGGCAGGGAAGCCCAGTTTTTCGTTGGCTTCGACGGTATCGAATCCCAAATCTTGTAAAGAGTAAGCTTTGAGCTTATTGATTAAACCAATCCCTCGGCCTTCTTGACGCAGATAAACCACCACACCAGCTCCAACGTTTTCGATCATCTTAAGAGCAGCCTGGAGCTGCATCCGGCAGTCGCAGCGCAGGGAACCCAGAGCATCGCCAGTTAAGCACTCAGAATGCATTCGCACCATAATTGGTTTGTCCTGAAAATCAGCGGGGTTGCCTTTGACAACCGCCACATGCTCGGAATTATCTTGGAGGTTGCGATAGGCATAGATTTCAAACTGGCCAAACTGAGTGGGCAGCTTAGTAATAGTTTCACGGCGCACAAATCGATCGTGTTTTAGCCGGTAACTAATGAGATCGGCAATGCTAATAATTTTGAGCTGATGTTCTTTGGCGTACTCAATTAGTTCTGGCAGCCTTGCCATGGAGCCGTTGGGGTTTTGAATTTCGCAGATCACACCAGATGGGTCGAGTCCGGCTAACTGAGATAGATCCACCGCAGCTTCGGTGTGACCGGCTCTTTTGAGAACTCCGCCGTTGGTGGCACGCAGTGGAAAAATATGGCCGGGGCGACGCAGGTCGGTGGGCTTGGTTTGGGGGGAAATAGCTGCTTGGATGGTTCTGGCACGGTCTTCAGCAGAGATACCAGTGCTGACTCCCATACTGGGACTGGCATCGATGCTTACAGTAAAGGCAGTTTGGTTGCTGTCGGTGTTTTCTGTCACCATTAAGGGCAGGTCGAGTTTATCGAGGCGATCGCCAGTCATCGCGAGGCAAATTAAACCTCGGGCATGGACTGCCATGAAGTTAACCAGGTGGGCGGTGGCAAACTGAGCGGCGCAGATTAGGTCTCCTTCGTTTTCGCGAGATTCGTCGTCTACTACCACGATCATTTTTCCGGCTTGAATGTCGGCTAAGGCGGAGTCGATCGAGTCGAAGGCAAAGCTGTCGGTAGTATTTGTAACGGTCTCGCGGGTCATGATGAAGTATGAATGGCTAGCCTTTCAATTTTAACGGTTAGCTGGATTTTTGCTAGGTTTCACAACAAAACCCCAGATAAAAATCTGAGGTTTTGCCAAAATATTGAAATCTGCTGACTACCAGCTAGATTTGACTACGCCGGGGAGCAAGCCTTGGTGTGCCCATTCTCTGAGGACGTTACGAGACAAACCAAAGGGGCGGTAGTAGCCTCTGGGACGGCCAGTAACCCAGCAACGGTTGTGCATCCGGTTGGGGGCGCTATCCCGTGGCAATTGTTGAATTTTGCGGTGAATTGCGAGCTTTTGGCTTTGGCTGGTAGCGCTTCTAAATTCTTCGAGGAGAGCTTGACGCTTTTCGGCGTATTTCTCAACTACTTTGACGCGCTTTTTCTCGCGCTCGATCATGCTTCTTTTTGCCATGGGTGTTGTGCGTTCTGGTAATTTAAAATTCTTGAGGTAACAAGTCTCCTAACTGCGAGGATGACCAGCATATTATAGTAGCCCACAATTGCTCTCTAGACAATAGCCTTAAATCATTAATATTTGACTCTCAAGGTTCTGATGAGGTCAGATGCCATAAATCACCGATCATCTATGTAAGTAACTACTTTTAGCTGGGGGGCATTTCTCCCAATCTCTGTTGATACATTGCGATTTGAGCTTCAAGTTCCTGTACTTTCTGGGTTTCTACCTCGGCTCTTTGAGCTTCCAGCTCTGCTCGCTGAAATTCTGCTTCCGCTCTTTGCGTTTCTTGCTCTATGGCAATATTCAATTCTTCTAGCGGTAACAACCTGACTCCATTATCTAATCGATAAAAGCTAATGATTTTACCCTCTACCACTAGCTGCAACTGTAATGGCTCGCTTTTGTTGTCGGCAATTGGTGCATAAGTGGGTTCTAGATCTCCCTGTAGGCGATATCCACGCAGTTTTTCAGGAATCCATTCACCTCGGGGGTCAAATTGCCAATATTCTGTTATTCCCATACTTTCGTACAGTTGTTTTTTTTCTATGTCGTCTTTGTTACGTGTGCTTGGAGAGGTCATTTCAAAGATTACTGCTGGTACTTGACCTTCTTCCCAGGTTTTGTAATTATCTCGGCCTCCGGGCTGGACGTTGAAGATCACCATGACATCGGGGGCTACTCGCAGGCGGGGAAATCCTTGGGCGTAGTATAAAAACTGGTCGGCTAAGACTGTGGCTTGTTGTCCTTTGAGGTGATGGAGCAGCATGGCCAGGGTGGTCATGATGACATAGAGATGATCGTAGGATTCGGCCAAGGGTTCACCGTCTGAGCTGGGGTAGAATATTTCGGGCTGGGGTGCTTTGGTGGCCTGAGCTTGTGGAAGGGTGGTGTCGAGAAGAGCTGCTGTCATGATTTTTCTCTCTGCTACGCTGAAATTATCAATTTAATGGTTGTGGGTAGGGCAAGGAGGGGCAGAGATCGATCGATCTAACCAGCCGGTAGCCTGTTGCAGATGGGCTAAGCCATCTTCTTTTTGTTCGTTGATCAATAAGACTAAGCCAGCGGCGGCCTGTTCTTGGGCGCGGCGGGTGCGGTTAGATTTGAGGCGGTGCCAGTCGGACTCGTTAATTCGTAGGCGTTCGGCTAATGCCTGGGCTAGTTCTAGGGTGGTCAACTGAGATAAATCTGGGTTCATCGATCGATTCCCGACAAAATTATGGAACTCTAAGTTTAACGTCACTTTCCTGTCCTAGATACTTTTTAAAATTATGTCTATTGCTGCTCCCGAAATTGTTGAAGCCGAATCTGAAGTTTTTGCTGAATTAGCAGCGATCGAGGCCGAGGTCGATCGGTTGGTGGAACG
>JAYUSV010000343.1:0-4778 GCA_043755495.1 Synechococcales cyanobacterium | reverse complement strand
GTGAATTCAATGCTAGTAACTCGCTTCAGCTCCCACAATTCCAGTTAAACATTGACGGGGATGTCAACGAAATGACCGCAGGCGGTTCTTTCGAGTACCGCATTGACGTAGATCCTACAACTGGCGAACAAAAGAAAGAATATGTTAACTACGTCGAGCCTTACCTGACGTGGACGACTCCTACAACTGGCGACTTAAAGGATCAGCCCAGCCCACAAGCGGCTCTAGCCTATATGCTACGCCAACTAAACCGTTTGAATGATTCAATCACTCCAGGTCGTTTGTTTGGCGATCCTCGCGGATTAGTAACGTTAGATGACAATGCTTCCACTAGCCTTGAAACCTTCACTGTTGCAGGTTTGCCCGTAATCGTTTCCGAATCGACTACTGGTCAGGTGATCTACGAAATCTTGGAATATGGGGCTATTGCTGACTTACAGGCGGGCATTTTAGTCTAGTTGTCGCTGTAGTTTGCTGTTTTCTACACAAAAAAGCAGCTTGCAAACCCATTGTTGGAATATATTTATAGTGGCTAATTTAAAAAGTGTTATTGATGCACTTAAGAAAAAGACCGGGACTCAAGAGAACACACCAGAGTCACTTGTAAAAGCGCAAACGAGCCTAGGCGGCAAGCCCGTTAATAGAAACCTAAACAAAGCGGCGAAAGTCTCCCGTTTAGCAATCTATAAGACTGTTCAATTCACCTATGTTAGTGGCAGTCGGACAGGTCAAACTGTATTTATGAGAATGAGCGCATTTAATACAAAGCGGTTGGGTCTGACCGAAAAGAACGGAACGGTCGTGACTAGAGAAGTCGGAAAGAACAAGGCCAAACAAGTTGTCAAAGAAGAGCTTGTAATGACTCAATTCATCAAGATCTCACTTGGTCGCAAGCCGAAAAAACGAGCAGCAGTAACCAAAGGCGGTCGTGCTTTACGGGGCGGTGGCCGGTCTGTTGGCGGCGGTATCTCAGCCTATGCTAAGGATTGGGTCTCTGTTCCTGTGCCAAAAACGGCTACTGCTATCGACATAATTGCCCATGTTGAATCGTTCACAAAGCAAGTCTATGAGATTCGATACAACGGATCTTCTATCAGCCTGAAGAACTATCCAGAGGCCTTCAAAACAGCTAAATAAATGAGTAATAAATTCGAGATAGCAAACTGGAAACAATACATCCCAAAAGCGATTTTGCATGGGCGATCGGTTGTCCTGCCTAACGAATTTACCTCTCGGCTGCTGCTGCTTCGTTGGACTCGCGCCAACAACACGCCCGAGGCGGTGGGAGAAATTGAGGCGATTATTAAATCGCCCTTTGGCACTCCCGCCACACCTCGGAAAACCTTTCAGATATCAAACATTGCCGACTATTACGAGTTTTGGAATATAGCTAATGATGGATTGCCATATAATCTAAGCGCCAAACTACAAGGAAACAATAGAATCGGCACTCAGCTAACAATTTGGGAATACACCCCAGAAATACAATTCTCATCCATCACAGAAACAACAATAAACATGTTTACCGCCCCCTCAACTCCCACCCCTGAATATAAAAGTGAATTTTTATCAGTACCTGCCAATATTGGAGCGCCGATGACGCTACCACCAAAGCCGCTCCGTGGTGGTGGTGGTAGGGTCATTAACAATACCAATAAAATTTTGTGGGTACTAGAATCAGATTTGCCCATAGCCCCAGCGAAACCAGCCGCTCAGTTGGCAGCAGGGGGAAACTATGACATCACCGAGGGATACAAAGGAGCCGTGCAGACGATGATCGCACCCGGTGGCGCGCCACTAGCACCCGGCGCTTCGGTGGATTTCACCGAATTCGTACAGATAAACTAGTTCTCCTAAACATAATGAGCAAACAGGATCAAATCATATGGTTACTTATTTATTCGCTATCAGCATCGCTGCTTGCCTTGGCTGCCTGCGATCCCAGCCTCAGACCCGGTGTCCTAGACCTGGCTCAAAAAACACTGTTTCCGCTGCTCCTAAGAGAAGTTATCGGGGGCGCTTTATCACCCAAGACAGGTAACTCATGAAATCAATGCCCCTAATTATCGAGTACAACAAATGACCTTAATCCCTGCAAATATCAACCAATCCAGCCCTAAGCACAACCTAGCCAGAGCGATCGAAGCAATGCGCTCGGTAACTGTGCCCAGCCCAGCAACTTTACTACTGCCAGCAAGTGGAAGTGATGCCGCCATTCCAGCCCAAGCCTTATCACGGGGGGTTCCTGGCTTTTACGATGCTTTTGATATGTCCCCAAACGCAACAGACCCGACAAAGACGGATTTTAAAGCTGAATTACCTTACTCTCAAAAATTGTTCAATACTAGGCGCAGCCTGAGACGCGCTCTAACAGTTGTATCGCCAGGAGCCGCAGTGATGGAAGCTGTTGCCACCCCTGTAGCCATTGCTCCCCCCTCGCCAAATTTAGAGACTTATCTCTATGATCAGGCCAACACATTGGCAACTAACGCGGTACCAGGCCAAAGTATTAGACTTGACCGACAGAGTGACCCGCTCACCGGCAGAACCTATTTAAAAATCGGGGGAACCTTGGATGGTTCGATCGAAGATTTGCTATCTGATACTACTATCGAGACTCCGCCAACACCATGAGAACAATACAAGATCTCTTGTTATCATTTGCAATCACGTCCCTGCTGGTGATTATGGGCTACCAAGCCCTAACTTCTGGACTAGCCTATCTATTCGATTCGTTCTGAAAAATCAAAGAAGGGTTTAACATGATGCACCATCTTAAACCCTTCTTTGATTTTATTGAAACAGAGCTGGTGGACAGACTCGAACTCCCGACCGGCTGATTACAAATCAGCTGCTCTACCAACTGAGCTACACCAGCAAACTTCTCTAAGCATATCATACCCTGTTCCGATCGACCACTCCCAAAAAAATAAATCTTTTAACGCGCAGGCGGGAAGTCCCGCTCTCTACCCGACAGGGTGAGAGTCGGGATGAAAGATAGGCGAGTTGACGATTGCTTGCCCAATGATGCCAACAAGCAAGGCGCTTGGGAGATTGGGCAAGTATGAGGAGACGAGCAAAAGTGTAATAAACAATGTTAAAGTTATGGTGGTTGCGACCCCCAAACCGACTAAGAGGCTGCCGTAGTGGCTTAAAAGTACTCGGCGGAGATTTGGTTAAAGAACAAGAACAACTGGCATTCATAGAGTAAGTCCATTTTTTGTTGTACGAATATAGTTATGCGCCTTGGGACACAGGGAGCCTGCCTAGTGGATATCCGAAATTGGAGTAGGATAAGCCAAAGAGTCAGTGGCTAGAAATAGACCAAAACCTCTGGAGGCTGTATAAGACCAAAACTCTGGTAGCAGAATAGAGGCAGCGGCCAATGAAATAGGAAGTCTGGAGTTTTGAAGCCCGCTCTCTACCGCTTCGGTGAGAGTCGGGTGGTACGAAGTCCAAGATATGTCACTCTCCCACCAGATCTTGCATGACATGGGTTTAAGAAAGAAACTTGGCTCTTTACTTGGGATCTGGCTTTCTACTAGAATAAGAAGCTCGGCACTCTCACAAGGATTCCAGCATGCATTGGTGGCAGAGGATTTGGCAAAGATTAAGCTTCAGCAAATATTTTATGATCTTAGGCTGCCTACTTTTCCTCGGATTACATAGCTGCGCCCAAAATACCGTAGAAATTGTGTTGGTCTCTAACAGCGTTACCAAAACCGCCTATCAGCAAATTACCGATAAGTTTGCCGAACAGTGGCAAAAAGACCACAAGCAAACCGTGATATTTAGCCAAAGCTACGGCAGCTCTGGTGCCCAGACCCGATCGGTGATTGCTGGCTTAGAAGCCGATGTGGTGGCTCTCGCTTTAGAACCAGATATCAATAAAATCCAAGAAGCCAAAATTCGAGATACCTCTTTGATTCAGCCGGGATGGCAAAAAGAGTTTGCGGGTAACTCGATCGTTAGTAAATCGGTGGTAGCCCTCGTCACCCAGCCAGGAAATCCTCAACAAATTAAATCTTGGTCAGATCTACTTCGTCCAGGGCTAAAAATTATCACCACTAATCCCAAAACTTCTGGAGCAGCTCGCTGGATATTTTTGGCTTTGTGGAATGGCTTAGATAATCCTACTGAGGCTAAAATGCAGCAAATTTATCAAAATAGCGTGGTTTTAGCCAAAGATGCCCGCGAAGCTAGCGACGTATTTTTCAAGCAGGGTCAGGGAGATGTGCTGCTGACCTATGAAAACGAGGCAATCTTAATTGCCAAAAAAGGTGAAAAGTTAGACTATCTTTCACCGCCGCTGAATATTTCGATCGATCTGCCGGTAGCAATAGTCGATGCTAACGTGGATAAGCATGGTAATCGAGTCGTAGTGGAAGCATTCGTGAAATATTTATTTGAGCTACCTGCCCAACGAGAATTTGCCAGAGTGGGGTTTCGATCGATCCTACCCCTAGTCCAGAAAGAATTTTCTCAACAATATCAGCCGATTACGAATGCTGTAAATGTCCAGAAGCTAGGCGGCTGGCCTGCACTTCAAAAACAGTTTTTTGCTGACAATGCCATGTTCGATCGAATTGAAAGGAACTTAAAAAAATGACCCAGCTTGCCGTAGTTAATCACAAAAAATCTCCTAGCCTCTATCAATCTTGGCCTTGGCGAATTACCATTGGCTATTTGGTGGTGATGTTACTGTTGCCGATCGCGGCTTTATTGGTTAATGCTGCTACCATCAACCCCCAAGAATTTTGGGCTAAAGCCACTAGCCC
>JAYUSV010000342.1:0-4785 GCA_043755495.1 Synechococcales cyanobacterium | reverse complement strand
CGGGCATAGCTATTAATTTCTCGCCGATAGATCACCCAGATATTTTGTAGTGCTACCATTTTTCAGCCAAAATTAAGTTACGAAGATTCTTCGATTCGATCAACTTTTTGGTTAATATGTCGGATCTCCTGCAAAGTAATATTAAACCGCTGATCAGATTCAACACGTTGTTCTTCAAGTTTAATGATACGTTCTTCAGATAATTGAATGTGGCGCTGTTGGTTCAAAAGAATCGCTTCTAACCGTGTTTGAGAAGCCTCAAACCTCCGCTCAGATTCCTGTCGGTTACGCCGACCTTCTTCTAGAAAATCATTAAGTCGGCGATCGGATTCTTGTCGGCTACGGCGACCTTCTTCCAGAAAATCATTGAGTCGGCGATCAGCTTCTTGTTGACGACGCTCAGATTCTTCACGAGAAGCATTCAAAATCTGCTGAAACTCATTGAACTGCTGTTGCTGGAGCAAAATATTCTCCGACAAAATTCGCTGAGTATCCGCCAGAAAGGAGATGGAGTCTTTAATGTCTCTAATTTCTTCAGACATGGGATTAATAAAAGGGTGTCTACAATTAACAGTATAACTTACGAGATTTAGGAGACGAGATTTAAGAGGTCACACTTTTGCCAACCAGCCCTGCTTCCTTGCTCATCATTTCTTCAATAAAATTGGTGTAGACTTCACCGGCCAAGAAATTAGAGTTTTCTAAAACCCGCTGATGAAAATCGATCGTGGTTGGAACGCCAGTAATCGCACATTCCCGTAAAGCCCGCTTCATCCGGGCGATCGCGGTTGGTCGATCAACTCCCCACACAATTAATTTACCAATTAAAGAATCATAATAGGGCGGAATTTCATAATCTGTATATATATGCGAATCCATTCTTACTCCTGGGCCACCAGGCGCTAAGTAGCCGCTGATTTTGCCAGGGTGGGGACGGAAATTGTGAGCCGGGTCTTCGGCATTAATCCGGCACTCGATCGCATGTCCTTTCAACACCACCTGATCTTGAGTAAAAGACAAAGGATAGCCTTGAGCAATCCGAATCTGCTCTGCAATCAGATCTACACCAGTTACCATTTCTGTCACTGGATGCTCTACTTGAATACGAGTATTCATTTCCATGAAGTAAAAGTTACCCTGGGCATCGAACAAAAACTCCACAGTACCCGCGCCGGTATAGTTGATAGATTTGGCTGCGGCAATTGCTGCCACCCCCATCTGCGCTCTGATTTCTGGAGTCACTGCCGGACTGGGAGATTCTTCTAATAATTTTTGGTGCCGACGCTGAATAGAGCAGTCCCGTTCGCCCAAATGCACCACGTTACCGAAGTTATCGGCCAAAATTTGAATTTCCACATGACGAGGCCGTTCGACGAATTTCTCCATATATAGGCCACCATTGCCAAAAGCTGCTTCGGCTTCGCCTTGGGCAGCGTGATAGAGACGCACCAAGTCAGAACGTTCTCTTACTAAGCGCATGCCCCGACCACCACCACCAGCGGTAGCTTTGATCATCACCGGATAACCAATTTGATCGGCTAACTCCAAAGCTTCATCGGCATTTTCTAACAGTCCTTCGCTGCCGGGAATAGTAGGGACACCGACTTTTTTCATGGTGTCTTTGGCGGTGGATTTGTCCCCCATCGATCGAATGGCCAAAGGCGATGGCCCCACAAAAGTAAGTTGGTGGTCAGCGCAAATTTCAGCGAAGCGGGCATTTTCGGCCAAAAAGCCATAGCCGGGATGGATCGCGCCAGCATTACGGGTAATGGCGGCAGAAATAATGTTGGGGATATTTAGATAGCTTTTGCTGCTCATGGGTTCGCCAATGCAGACGGCTTCGTCGGCCAGTTGCACATGCAGGGCTTGACGATCGACGGTAGAATGCACGGCGACTGAGGCAATGCCCATTTCTCTACAGGCTCGCACGATGCGCAGGGCAATTTCGCCCCGGTTGGCTATTAAAAGTTTAGAAAAGGACATTGTGCTTCACGCCTCTGGTTGGTCGACGCTGACGTTGTGCTCACCGATGGTGAAAGCAAAGCTATCGCGCCCATCGTCAATCTTACCCGAAAAGGGCGAAAGCCCATGGCGGACTATACATTGTGACTTGTTAAGTCCAATACCCGCAAGTTTGCTAAGATCAATTCTGGATCGCAGAGAAACTTTTATGACTGCAGTATTACTATCTAATCAGATTTCGCACCCCGAAATTATCTACCCTAGTTCCGACGGAGAACCCTTGGCTGAATCTTACGATCATCTGTGGAAAAGAAAAATCTCTATGAAAGTCTTGGTGTTAGAAGCAGTAAGAGCCGATCGAGAGGCGAAAAGAATAAAGGAGCTAGAATTGCAGGTGGCACTGTATCAGAAGCAATTGGGTGAGTTACCGGTTGATTAGATGCAAGAGATTCTATTTCCTCATATTGATGAAGTGGAGACCTCGGTAAATTCTCATTAAACTCAAAAATGGACAATTCACTGCCAAACCAAAGATATTAGATTTAATCTATATTCTAGAATGTTTTTGTGACTTTCTTTAGCATCTTCGATCAATCCCCCACAAATCATAATCACTTCCGACTCCAGATGCACAGCACGATGTTCATAGATCCAGCCAGGACTATTAGTAGTAATCACTGCTTCTATTTGATAACTGCGACAATCTAGCCGATATACCGGAGTCTGGTCATAGGTTCTATTTTGGTAGTAACCAAGCCTACCAATGATATAGATATAACTTCCAACCAAAGTAGCCGTATGAAAATCGGTAGGCGGAAAGATAGCTTGAGGATAGCCAAAAATCTGGAAATTGCCTTGGCCATCATGCACCACCACGTCATTGTAAATGCAAAAATCCGGGTCATAGTTGCCGTCTTGTTGGCCACCAATTTCAATGATGCGACCATCTGGTAACTCAGTCAGGCTTTGGCCAAAGCGATCGAAAGACCAAATTACTGCATCAGAATCATCGGGTTCATTAAACTCTCTCCTAGCTTCCCCGGTAGAGAATCCATTACAAACCATCGATCGCCAAAAATCTACCGTCATTACTTCTGGATTGGTCAAACCAAAGCGGTGCTGTTTAGTCAATCGATACTTCTCTAGTGATGTTTGGTAAGTATCTGTTTTCATTTTAGTTAACAACCGCCGTACCGATCGACTAATGCCATTAAAATCCTCACCAGCCATGACCAACATCTGCATAACCGCAATACTTTTAGCCCAGAAAATACTACTCCGAGCATTTTCTGGCATTTGCTTCGGGTCAGCTCCAGCCCGCAACAGTAATGCCACAAACTCCACTGCATCTTGCTGAATCGCAAATCTCAAAGCAGTTTCACCAGAGTCATCCACCTCAGCAACATCAAACCCTTTAGCCAGCAACCATTTCAACATGGCCAGATTACCACTTTCGATCGCTAACATCACAGCCGTTTTACCATACTTTCCCCGATCCGTTGGATCGATCGCTGCTGTCCACAAAATCTCGGCCTTTTCTATATCTCCACTGTAGATACTCAGCAACCAGGGCGTGCGCTCATCTCGATCGCGGGCAGATAGGTTTGGTTGAGCCAAGAGTTCTTGCTGAACTTCAGTGGCTGTACCCATGGTGATCGATCGCATCAAAGCCGTTTCAACACCAACTATTGTTTCGCTATTGCCCATATAGCAACTAATCTGGGTGACTGCATCATTTGTGTCGCTCATCAGTTTACAGATAAAAACAAACCCTTGTTGCTGACAACAAGAGTTTAAATTCTAGCATTTCGATCAATTCATCTGTGCCAATGATGATTCGCTCGGATTAAGTTGATATCTCTGGTGAGCTGTGTTCACCCCAAAACGGATCCTATTTTAATGATTACATCATGCTGCCAGGAGCTTTCATGGTAGATTCAGTGGCTTCGGCTTCTACCGCTTTAGCTTTAGGAAACTCAGGTAATAGATCATTGAAAGCTGCTAAGTCTTTTAGTGCTTCGGTATAGTTGGTAGCGGCAATGGTCTGATTGTTGTCAGCGGCTGCTGTATCAATCTTGTTCAAGTGACCAAATACTTCTTTGCCCAATTCCAAAGACTTCGATCGATCGGCTGGCAATAAATCCTTCGAGATTCCCACCATCCGAGTACGCAAATCACCCAGAGGGCCATGAATAAAGGAACGAACATTGTTCCAATCTTGCTTATCAATATAGCTTTCCAGTTCTGGCAAGCGATCTTTGATTTTTTCTACCCCCGAGCTAGCTAATTGAATTCTGGTCAGAGTTTCAGCCGAATAAGTAGGAGCCTTCACATTACCATCGCTACAGCTAACCACCAACAGGGCAATACAGACTAAAAATAATGAAATTAAAGGGCGAAAGAATGACATAGGGTTTGAGGATAAATGTGTTGGAAGATAGAGAAATTCTAATACAATCAAAGCCAAAAGAAACCCCCAGTCAAGCCGGGGGAATCCAAATTTGGTCTAAAAACTAGACAGAGACAGTCACTTTAGGGCCCTTAATTTCGCCTTTAGCATACTTAACAGCGAAGTCATCTAAGGAAACTACCTTGATGCTGCTGGCTTTACCGGCAGACCAGAAAGCTTCGTAGCGCTCGGTACATACTTTCTGCATGTACTTGATCGAAGGCTTCAAGAAGTGGCGAGGATCGAATTCCTCGGGCTTAGCAGCCAAAGCTTCGCGCACTGCCGCAGTGATTGCCAAACGGTTATCGGTGTCGATGTTAACTTTGCGCACACCGCACTTGATGCCTTTTTGGATTTCTTCTAAAGGTACACCG
>JAYUSV010000341.1:0-4841 GCA_043755495.1 Synechococcales cyanobacterium | reverse complement strand
GCCAGCGTATCGAGAGCTAAATTGGCTGCCGTGAGCGGATTTCGCAGATCATGCGCCAAAATGCTAATGGCTTGTTCTTTAAAGCGCAACTGTTCTTTTAAATCTTGCTGTTGTCGCCGCAGCCGAAACACCTCGTCAGCTAACCGAACCATTTCTTGAATTTGGGTGATATCTGATATGTTTTCTGGGATATTCTCAGGAATATTTTCTGGGCTAAAATTTTCTTCATCGCTGCTTTCAGATTCTTCGATCCAAACAGGCAGCCAGTTCTCTAATTCAGAAATGATGTGATAGCCCGAAAAGATTTGGCGCGGAGCTGGTGATAACTTAATGAGAGTCGGTGTGGCTACCAGCTTGAAGTGCTCCGCTAAACCGGGCTGTTCACTTACATCAATTATTTTCAACCCAGATTTAAGGTCATTTTCATCTAGATAGGTCAATATTTTATAATATTCGGGCGTACTACAATACCGATCATCTACAAACAGCAAGAGTTGTAAAGCGGTAGATAGATTCGACTTGTCGGAGAGTACCACCATTGCAGAACCGGGATATAAGCGAGAGGCCTTGCCAATTGAAGCTGTCGAGTTTAGCAAAAGAGCCACAGAAATCAGCTTCAATTTTGAGGTGAATTATCCCAAATTATAATATTTAATTAGACATTCTGAAAAGCCTAGCCGCCATAAAACTGCCCTCAAACTGTCATACAGTATAATTACTCTCTTCTCCTTGGGATGCCTGCCAACTGCGAGCATCATAATATAGGTCTGCTAAAGAAATACTATCTACTGCTGTTTGCATCTTTATTTGCAGTCTCTGCCACAAAGAAATCATGACCCAATCAGCGGCTAGCAGCGGATCTTCCAGCACTAATTCTGGAGAAGAATTAGTTTTTTTGATAGCTCTACGACCAGCCATGCTTTGATCTGAGGCAACATCAGAACAAACCTGTTCGCAGTTTGCACTAAAAGCGATCGAATTTTTAGAACGAAATCTTACTGCCTCGTTCGCGGAGCGTTCCCGGAGGGAAATCGCTTCAGTAATTGCGGCATTGGAATCTTCGGTGATAGATTCTCCTACTGCCGCCAAAATATCCCCCACAAAAATCTGGCTGGGTTTTTTGGCTAAGCGATAGCCGCCTTGTGCCCCCCGCAGCGAAACAACTAATCCAGCTTGGCGCATCGCAATCAACAATTTTTCTAAGTAGGGAGCAGGTAACGCCTGTCGCTGGGCGATCGACTGCACCGAAGCAGGGCCATAACCGGGCTGCAAACTCAAGTCCAGTAAGGCTTTGACACTATAACGACCACGAGTAGTTAATTTCACAAGTATCCAGATTGAGGATAAAAATCTCTTTATAATATATCCGCTAAAGTTGGTTCTCATCCGCAAACTGCCCTTGTATATTAATATCACTTTGATGCAGTTTTCTGGGCAAGGAGTTTGAATTAAACCGAAAAAATGCCTCCTAAAAACTTTTTCCCGAAATTTCAAACAGAAAATTGTGATACTTTGGTGTAATATAGTTTCGTTGACTGGCCATCGCTATCCAGAGTTTAAAATTGTCTGACGGAATCATCTGAGTGCATGTCAGCAAAGTCTAAAGTGTGATAGTTGACCTTGGCAACCAAGCAAACCCTACCCTCAACTTGTATTCAATGAGTAAAAAGAAAGCTGCCGGTGCTGTAACCGCCATCCCTGTTCTGACTGGCGAAGAGCTATTGCAAAAAGTCCGGGAATTGGGCACGATCAGTACTAAAGAGAAAGCTCGTCAATGTGGCTACTCTACTGAAACCAAGAAAGGTGTCGAACGCGCTAATTTGATGAAATTCTACAATGCGCTGATCGATGCTGAAGGTATCCAGTTAGATGGCAAACAAAATCCTAACGGTCGTGGTGGTCGTGTTCCTAGCAACAAGGTTACTGTGCAGTCTAATGGCAACATGTTAATTGGAGCTGCCTATACCAAGCGCATGGGCTTGAAAGAGGGTGATGCTTTTGAAATCACCCTGGGACGCAAGCATATTCGGTTGCGTCAAGTAGGTGATGAAGATGGGGATGAGGATTAATCCAAAGATTAATCCAGATATTAATCATCTTTTTGCCCAATCTGATGTTTATCTAAATGCATTCGAGTAATGGCTAAACTGCAAGCCATACTAATGTTTTCTCGATCAAATACACCCACAACTTCTGTGGGTGTTTTTTTAGTAATCACTGGTAATTGATGCAAACCTCGTCCAGCCATTTTTGCCAGAGCGATAGCCACAATCTCTTCTGGATAAGTATAAATAACTGGTTGGCTGCAAATATCACTCAACGATCGATTTTGGGGCAAAAGTTCAGGCGCAGATTCGGGGGAATTGCTAAGTGCTCGATTAATATCTTCGATTGTCACAATTCCAATCACCTTATCCACCACTCTATCTATTGAGCCATCATCTATAACTAGAGCGCTGCGCATATTTTTGGCCAAGAATATTTGAGCTGCTGCCAATAGACTAGTTTTGGCCGGTAAACTCAACCAACTTTGAGTCATCACCTCTGATACTTGTAATCGATCGATCAACAAATTTTGGGGCTGTACACCCAAATCCATTTGTTCGGGGTTGAGTTTAGAATCGGTCTGAGAATTTACATCGGCTAGTTTTGGACTCTTTATTGGTGTTGGAAACCGATCGACCAACCACATACTCAAACTCACACAAGCCATCAATGGCAATACAATTCGATAGTCGCGGGTCAATTCAAACATCAGCAAAATGGCGGTGAGTGGTGCCCGAGCAGTCGTAGCTAACATCGCGGCCATCCCCACCATGGCATAGGCCGGAGGGGCGGCGATCGCGTCATCTAACAGCGGAAAAAGTAGCACCAAAGATTTGGCATAGAAGGTGCCCATGCAGGCTCCCAAAAACATCGAGGGTGCAAATAAACCACCCACTAAGCCACTGCCTAAGCTCACTGCGGTCATGACTAATTTGGCCAACACCAAAGATCCCAACAGCACCAAAGAAAAGCCCACATCTTGGAGCATCGCCTCTACGGTTTCGTAACCAATTCCTAAAATCTGCGGAAACTTCAACGCCACCAACCCGACTAATAAACCTCCAATCACTGGCGTTACCCCGATTGGCAAGCTGGCCATCGGCGACCAATATTGTCCTTGGAAGAAATCCCGCGACCACTGAATTACCATTCTTAAGCCATAGGAGAGTAAGCTGATTCCAACTCCCAAACCCAAATACAAGGGTAACTCCCAGGCCGATCGCACCTCATAGACCGGCAATTTAAAAGCAGGCTGGGCACCAACCCCTATTTGTTCAATCAAAGAAGAACTCACTGCTGCCAACACCACCACACTTACGGCAGAAGTCTCTAACGTATTAACCAGCACTACTTCTAACGCAAAAAATACCCCAGCGATCGGTGAGTTAAACCCGGCAGCCACTCCGGCGGCTGCCCCCGCCGCTAACAATAACCGCCGCCGCTCTTGGGATACCCGCAGGAGCTGTCCCAACCACACCCCAAAATTTGCGCCAATTTCTACACTTGGCCCTTCTGGACCTAAGGAGGCTCCAGTGCCTAAGGAAATCGCCGCTGCCAGCATTTTAACGATCCCCCGACCGGGCTGCATTTCCTCGCCTGTTTGGGTGGCATCCAACATCCCAGCCAAGTTTTTTCCCAGATCTTTCCAGTACCAGCGCAGCAAACCCACTGCAATTCCACCCACAATAGGAATCGTCAAAATCCACAGTTCCCGACTGCCCCCTAGCCAGTCATCTAAACCTTCAAAGGCCAGATCATGAATTCGTTCAATCAGCAGCCGGAAAGCTACTACCGTGGCTCCCGTAAAACTGCCAATTGCCAGTGCCAAAAGCAGTGACAGCGTATTTCCTGATCCAGGCAACCGCTCACCCCAGCTTTTTTGAGACCAAGAATTTAGCAGTTGCTGCCAACGAGAATCGGGACGGTTTGCGAGCATGAAAAAATCGGAACTAACGATCCTTTCATCTTAATGTTCTTCTGGTTAATGTGGTTCCGGTTGATGTGTTCAAGGACGAATCCGGACTTGACCAACGCAATGTAGTTCCCCTTCTTCCAATACCAGTTCGCGCAAATTCACTTCGTCTCCCAGATCGATCGAATAAGATTCCACCGGCTTATTTACTAGCTCACAGTCGATCGTCAAAGGAGCTAAATGAATAATTCGACCCTCTCGCAGCGCGATTCCGGTGCAGATGTTGATGGGCATCGAACGATCACTTTCTTGGACTTGTCCTTGGAGAGTCAATTTACCCGTCTCGATCTTGACATCCTGCCAAACTAACGACCAATCTCCGTCTGGGAGAGCAATTACCTGGGTAATTAATTGGTTCACTGCCCCAGATAAAAGGGGCGCAGTCAAAGAAGATAACAAATCGGCATCAGCAATAGTGGCATCGATCTCTACTTCGATCGGCTGTAGTACGCGCAGTGGCTTACCTCGCATCACCTGATTGAGATTGATTTCAATCTGATCGGCCAAGAGTTTGATTTTCTGTAAAGAAATTCCTCGGTAAACAGTTTTGGTAGCTAAAATAGACACTGCCGGAATCGTTCCTGATAATATTTGGCGGTCTTTAGCCACAATTTGGACATCTAAACTTGCGACTTCGCTAACTTGGGTGCGCAGCCAAGCAGCACAAGCCGGTGCTAGTAATGAACCAATAATGCCTTGGGGTTTAGAGCTTAAGCGCTGAGGATTCAAATTTATACCTCTGTATGGGAGAGAACCGATCTTCCATAGTAGCTGTTTTCCGGTAGTATCTTGGGAACTATAGTGACAGGTCGATCTGCCATGG
>JAYUSV010000340.1:0-4851 GCA_043755495.1 Synechococcales cyanobacterium | reverse complement strand
CCGATTTTGTCGATAATCCGCAGCCAGCAGATGTCGTAAACAACGCCATATCTGAATGGGGTTGCGACTTGGCCACAGCAGCCGAGAAGGAGTAGAAGTAGCATCGAACATAGGACTCTCTGAAATATTGCAACAGGCGCGAAACCAACAACTGGGGAGTTAGTGGATCGATCGACTGTTATCCTGAACGCTCGCAGCAATTTTCCCAGTAGCCAGGGGCAAAACTTGATTACGCACAGTTGCCAAACCGGCTTCAGCATGGAGCTTTTGAGCTGAAGTTAAAGGACTATAGCGCCGAGAAACAAACCAGTCACTTTTGCCCAGGGCTGTGAGGGTGCTAATTATAAACAGTCTAAATAGTTCCTTACCCATCAGCAAGCTGAAGTGCCAAGGCTGATGAAAGTGGTGATCATAAATAATATTGAAGAGGCCAAGATAGGTAGCCATCTGCTTTTTCAAGGAATAATTACCGACTTCTCGATAGTATACCAAGGGCATTTCCATGTTGATATACTTACTATCTACAGAGGCTCGGCACCACAGCTCGGCATCTTCGCAGCGGCGGTAGACCCAGTCGTTGGAGTAAGGATGCTTCACAAACCACTCGATCGAAGCGGCCACCGTGGGCTGTACTAAGTTGTGGCGGGCTGCATAGCCAAAGGCTTGGAATTGTTTGCTCGGAGTAAAGCCGATTACTTGAGATTGGGTGTCGATCGAGTAAGTCGCTGTTCCCACGATCGCCTCGCTGCCATACTTCAGTAACTCTGCATACTGAATTTCTACCCGCTGCGGATGTAATACATCATCGGCATCCATCCGAATTAAGTAAGGTGTTTGGGCTGCGGCAATTACCTCATTCATCCGAATACTGGCACCAACATTTTTGCCGTCGCTCAAGACTCGCACGCGCGGATCGTCAATGCTACGAGCAAATTCTAAAGAGCCATCGTTAGAACCATCATCAACTAAGATCAATTCCCAATCGGTAAAAGTTTGGGCAAACACTGATTTAATTGCCAGCTCAAAATCTGCGCCCGGATTGTAGAAGGCTAAGCCCACTGTCACCTTTGGTCTTTTAAGATTCATAGAAAAAAATATCGAATTCAAAAATAGCTCTTCTAAATCATAAGAATGGGACAGGCCATATCCCATCAGTCATGTAGCTGAATCCAAGCTGCTACACCTCCAACATAGCCACCGATTGCGCTGCTGCACCAATCAAACCCACCTGGGAGTTCAGCACTACTGAGACTGGAATCTGTGCCATCAAACTCCGCATCCGACCTTTTTGGCTAAAGGCGGCCATAAAAGTTCCATCAGTCAACAGTGGTAGGTTCTTAGCTGCAATGCCACCAGCAATATATAGGCCGCCTCGGGGTAGAAACTTCAAAGCCAAGTTTCCGGCTTCTGCACCATAGGCGCTAACAAACATCTGCATAGTTGCCCGCGCTAGAGCACTGGTGCCGGCCTGCGCCGCCTTGGCAATCAAAACCGCTGGGTCAGTGAGGTGTGCTCGATCAAACATGGTAGTCTGCTCCCACTGCTGCACCGCCGCAGCAATTTCTGGGAGATCGGCTAATGGTGATGCTACTGAGGGACGGTCGCGTAGAAACCGATACATGTTCACAATGCCCCGCCCAGAAACCAGTCGATCGTAAGAAACATGGTCTAAATCATCTCGCTCCATCAAATATTCCACCAGCTCAAACTCCACAGGAGTCCTGGCCGCAAAATCGCTATGTCCGCCTTCGCTGGCTAACACCTCATACTTGCCACAGGCTGGAATTAAGTATCCCTGACCCAAACCAGTCCCCGCCCCAATCACTGCCTGAGGAGCATCAGAAACTACTTCACCAGTTTGCAGCACATGCAGCTCATCGGGTCGCAAATGAGCCAAGCCATAGCCCACTGCGGCAAAATCATTGATTAACTTCAGGTTGGGAATATTAAGAGATTTAATCAATCGATCGGTCTCTAATTGCCAAGCTAAATTTTGTAGCTTGGCTACGCCAGCTACTACTGGACCAGCCACAGCAAAGCAAGCAGCCACTACTTCACCAGAGACACTTAAATCTGCCAAAAACTTCTGCACCACTGGCGCTAGATCAGAAAAATCTTGGCTGGCATAGGTATGCTCCCACTGATTGCTACGCCAGTCTTCGATCGGAGCAAGACGCAGGCGAGTGCTAGTACCACCAATATCTCCAGCTAATAATAATTTCATAAAAACGCTTTAGCTTGCTCAGCTACTTGAGGATCAGAGTCATTGGCCATTTGTTTGAGCAATCCTTGGGCTTGCTCACCACCAATTTTACCTAAAGCTTCAGCCACCCGAAAACGAATTTGAGCATCGGGTTCGGTGACTACTTTCGCCAACAAGTCTACACCTGCGGGGTCACACATATCACCGATCGCCTGTACAGTAGTCATCCTGATCAGTTCTACTGTCGATGCCAAAGCTTCAGCAAACAAAGGCATTGCCCGTTGGTCTTGCATGGAACCCAAAGCAGCCACAATGCTCAGCTTCAACAACCATTCTTCGGTTTCATGATAAAGATCAATCAGCTCGGGCAAAGCCTCGGCTAACTTCAAGCCGCCCAAAGCATCAGCCGCTGCTGCCTTCACGTCATATTCAGCATCTTGCAAGCAGTTCCGCAAGATTTCTAGACTCTTGACTAAGTCTATATCCCCAATAGTATCCATCAAGCTCACCGCCGCATAGCGCACGCGGGTATTTTTGTCTTTAATGGCTGCCTGGACTAATTCATAGGCGATCGACTTGTCTAGTTCACGGAGTTGATTAACTCCTCGTATTCGATCGCCATGGCTTTCGGAAGATAGCAGGGCACTAACTGATTCTGGGGTAATGGTCATAGAGCAGGGCGGTACTGAACAAGATCTATGTTACGGCTACCATCTACTTCAACACAAGACAAAACAACAGACTGTTCACATAATGAATTTGAAATCGCGCACCATTCCAGTTGCTTTGGCCTGGGTACGAGTAAACTCGCCCACCGAAGGATTTCCGTTGGGGTCATGCACTCCAGCAACTCTCTGCCACAATTCTGGGGCGGCAATTTCGACATAATACAGTGCCGCACCGCCACCATCAGGCCGGTGATAGCGCTTCACTCGATACCACTGAGCTTGATCGCACTCTATGCACCAAAACTTCTCTAGCCACTCTCCAGGAATAGAAATGGTGGTGTGTTCACTCATGAGCATGGCCGCTAGATGCCGATTGAAACCAGCTTCTTGGAGATGCTCTACTCGATCGCCAAAAATGGAATGTTTGGCGCTAACGCTATCCATGTTGCAACCATGCATCGGGCAAAAAATTTGTCGCCGCTTCGATCGATTGCGATTGCGTTTAGATCGATTATGGGTTAAATCTTTCTCTGCGGAAATCGTCATAAACTTTTCACCAAAATTATCGACACCTTCATGGGTTGAACCTTTTTCTACGGAAATCGTCATGTTTCGTTACCAAAAATTATCAACACCTTTTGCTTAGAATTGATTCTCGGATAATTATTCTAATAAGTCAAACGCTATTTTGCCGTTGCCTTTCGAGAAGAAATCCCCTACCAAATTTCACTCTTGGTAGGGGTTGAGCGGAGGTTATTTGGACACAGCCTAAGCCCAATGAATTAGACCCAACTCATGGGAATTACTCAAATGAGGGTGATTGGGTAATACTCTCACCGAGAAACCTTGTAAACCACTAGCTTCATAGCTAATATTGCTGGTGTAGAGGGTTTCACCATTGTGAGCTTCGGTGCTGTGCATTACCACCGTCTTGGCATCAACAATTTTGCCATCATGACTGTCGATCGACCCTTGATAAACCTCTACTCGCACATCGCTGGGTTGCAGTTGGCCTAAATGAATGTTGGCTTTCACTTCGATCGACTGGTTCACACCCAACTGCTCTGGAGCCGCCGCGTCGACCTGTTTAATCTTGATGTCATACCAGTTTTCAAAAACCCGCGCCTTCCAATGAGCCAAGTCTTTACCATTTTGGTAAGCATTGTCTACCATGATCGCCTGCCGTTTATGGGCAGGTACATAGCCTTGGTCAGCATAGTCTCTGAGCATTCGGGCAGTATTAAAGCGCGGTGCGTTCAGACAAATGGAATCTTTCATTTTGGCCACCCAACGACGAGGAATCCCTTCGCTATCCCGGTCATAGAACATCGGCACGACTTCTTTTTCTAACAAGTCGTAAAAGGCATTGGCTTCTACATTGTCTTGGTATGTTTCGTCGTCGTACATTTCGCCATGCCCGATCGGCCAGCCAGTTCTCACATAGTCAGCTTCATCCCACCAGCCATCTAAAATGCTGACGTTGGGCAGACCGTTCATGGAGGCTTTCATGCCGCTAGTGCCAGAAGCTTCCCGAGGGCGACGAGGAGTATTCAGCCAAATATCACAGCCCGAAACCATCAAGCGCGACACATAGATGTCGTAATCGGGGACAAACACTACTGAGTTCATGCCTTCAGAGCGAGTGAACTGCACGATGTCGCGGATCAGCTCTTTGCCCGGAATGTCTTTGGGGTGAGCTTTCCCGGCAATCACAAACTGTACCCGGCGTTCTTTGTTGCCGTTCATCAATTTCTTGATCCGATCTAAGTCTCGCAAGAATAAAGTAGCGCGTTTATAAGTGGCAAAGCGACGGGCAAAACCAATCGTAAAGACGCTGGGATCGAGAGAATTTTGCACATGCTGCATTTCGGCACCAGTAGCTCCTCGGTCTTTGAGATGGCCAATAATTCGATCGCGGGCAAATACCACCATCTCCGATCGACAGTGTTCGTGGTTGCGCCACAGTTCTTCGTCGGGGAT
>JAYUSV010000339.1:0-4862 GCA_043755495.1 Synechococcales cyanobacterium | reverse complement strand
GACTGTCAACACTATCCCTGGAGGTAACAAATAATGCAAACCACTGATAAAAGCGGCAAGGCTATTTACTGGGGCACCGGTCGCCGCAAGGCTGCGGTTGCCAGAGTCCGGTTGGTTCCGGGTGAAGGTAAGTTGGTAGTTAATGGCAAAGAAGGCGCGTTGTACTTCCAGTTCAACACTGCTTACATTTCGGCGACCAGAGCACCTTTAGAAACTTTAGGCTTGGAAGGCGCTTACGATATTTTGGTTAACGCCCATGGCGGTGGTTTAACTGGTCAGTCGGATGCGGTGAAGTTGGGTGTTGCTCGCGCTTTGTGCGAACTCAGCCCCGAAAACCGTAAACCGTTGAAGGTTGAAGGTTATTTGACTCGTGACCCTCGTTGTAAAGAGCGGAAAAAGTACGGTTTGCACAAAGCCCGGAAAGCTCCTCAGTACTCCAAGCGTTAATTTCCTTTATCCAATTTTCTTTAACATCATGGCTAAACCAAATCTCCATCCTACTTGGTATCCCGATGCCAAGGTTTTCTGTAACGGAAAAGAAGTTATGACTGTGGGCGCGACCCAGCCCGAATTGCACGTTGATGTGTGGTCGGGTAATCACCCTTTTTATACTGGTAATCAAAAGATTATTGATACTGAAGGTCGGGTAGAGCGTTTCCGTAGTAAGTATGGTTTAGAAGAACCGGCTGCTGCTGAAGAGCCAAAAGCTGCTGAGTAGTTTTTAATTGCTTTAAATATCAAGAACCCCATGCCATTTTGGTGTGGGTTTTTTAGTCGATCGATGATCTGATTTATAACATTACCCCTTAGTGAATAAATCTATTACTCGAAGAGAACTAAATTCAACCATTTATTGCCAAGCTCTCTAAGTTCAACTATTTCGTATTCATTGTTGACATAATCTATATTGATATGCTTGGCATTTAGATTGCTATTAGTGCCAAAGCTTCTTCAGGCAAAGACTCTGTGCTTGGCAAACTGATTTCTTTAAACAACGACGAATTAATTTATGAAGCAGGCATCGGGGAATATCTCAAGACTAAATTGCTTGCTCTATATCCCCTTGTTTGGCTAATCTTACAAACCGTAAATCCACTGAAATCTAGCACTAAAATATTTCGGTGTTGTCGCCGAACACTTCCCTGATGGGCAAAATTTGACCTGCCGATGACCGAAAACTGAGATAGGCCAAAGATCTATTAAGTTCTGTAGCAAGAAAGCGATCAATCGACCTTATTAGGCGTAATCTGTAGAACATCACAAGCAATCACCGAGATAGGCTTCGATTATTCACTCCCAGCACTAACAGAGAATCCATTGTAATTTAGTGCTGTCGGCAGGTTTCCTTAAACCTGCTTGGTATCTTTAATAAACAATTGAATATTTGAGAGTTCTGCCATGAACATCGAACACGATAGCCGTATCTGTAACGTGGGCCTCGTTGGCCCCTATCTGAGCGGAAAAACCACGTTACTCGAAAGTATCTTATCTATCTCTGGTGTAATTAAACGCAAAGGCAAAGTCTTAGAAGGCAATACCGTCGGTGACGGAACACCAGAAGCCCGCGATCGGCAGATGACAGTAGAAATCAGCGTCGCTAGCACCACATACAGCGACATTCAATTTAACTTTATCGACTGCCCCGGCTCGATCGAATTCAGCCAAGAAACCTACAATGCCCTCGTGGGAGTAGATATTGCGATCATCGTTTGCGAGCCAGCGATCGAAAGAGTCCTCACCCTAGCACCACTATTCAAATTCTTAGACGACTGGGAAATTCCCCACCTGATTTTTATCAACAAAATGGAGCGATCGAATATCGAGTTTGGCGACCTACTGTATGCTCTCAAACAAGTTTCTAGTCGTCCTACCCTCGCCCACCAATACCCGATTATCCACGACTCTGAGCTATTAGGATTTATTGATTTAGTTAGCGAACAAGCCTATCACTATCATGCTGACAAAATTGAACCGATCACTTTTCCGATCGAGCTGGCCGAAATTGAAAAGATTACCCGCATGGCCATGCTGGAAGAATTAGCCAACTTTGATGATCACTTACTCGAAGAGCTGCTAGACGAAATTGAACCCAGCAAAGCCGAAATTATCCAAGACTTAAAAATGGAACTAGGCGCTGATCTAGTAGTACCAGTTTTTGTGGGCGCAGCCGATCGAGATTGGGGTGTTAAACCTCTTCTAGATGCTCTAGTGCGCGAAGCCCCCGATGCCAATCTCACCGCCCAGCGCAGAGGACTGCAACTCAATGATGGAGTCATGGCACAAGTACTCAAGTCTTTTTATACTCCCCAGGGCGGCAAGATGTCCCTAGTACGAGTCTGGCAAGGCTCTATTTTAGAAGGTATGACCCTCAACGAAATTCGCTCTAGCGGCATCTACCGTTTACAAGGACAGCAAACCCAAAGCCTAAACATGGCACAGGCTGGCGATATTGTGGCAATCGGTAAACTAGAGAAAGTCACCACCGGCATGACTCTGAGCAATAGAACTCTGAATCGCACTCTACCAACGCCAGATCTGTTACCGCCGGTCTATGCCATGGCGATTGTCCCAGCCAAGCGCAACGATGAAGTAAAACTCAGCGGTGCACTGCACAAAATCTGCGAAGAAGACCCAGCTTTGCATTGGGAGCAACATGGTGATACCCACGAAGTAATTTTGTGGGGACAGGGTGAAATTCACCTGCAAGTCACCATCGATCGGCTACGGCGCAAGTACAACCTGCCGATGCAAACCCACTTACCCCAAGTCTCTTACCGGGAAACCATTAGCCAATCGATCGACTCAATCCATGGCAGATACAAACATCAATCGGGTGGCCACGGCCAATTTGGTGATGTGTATCTGAGCATTCAGCCCCTACCTCGCGGGCAGGGCTTTAGCTTTCAGGAAACGATCGTCGGTGGTGCAGTGCCCAAGCAATATATTCCGGGAGTAGAAACCGGAGTACGGGACTATTTAGGTCATGGCCCCCTGGGTTTCCCGGTAGTAGATGTAGCTGTTACCCTGACCAATGGCTCTTATCACTCGGTAGATAGCTCAGAGCAAGCCTTTAAAACTGCTGCTCGCCTAGCAATGACCGAGGGCATGCAACAATGTCATCCCACTTTGCTAGAGCCGATCGAAGCCGTTCAAGTCTCTGCCCCCCAAGAATTCACTGCCAGAGTATTGCAATTAATCAGCAGCCATCGTGGACAAATCTTGGGCTATAGCGCCAAAGCAGGCTGGATCGACTGGGATGATGTGGATACTTATCTACCTCAAGCAGAAATGCACAACTTCATTGTGGAACTTCGATCGCTCACCCTGGGCGTAGGATTTTTCACTTGGCAACATCATCATCTCCAAGAGGTGCCCGAAAAAATCCTAGATACTGTTTTGGCTGGTCGATCGTAACCAACTAGTTTATGTCCCTGGCTGAAATAGCTGGGGCATTCAAATTTTGCATTG
This sequence comes from Synechococcales cyanobacterium, assembly GCA_043755495.1. Classification (GTDB taxonomy): domain Bacteria; phylum Cyanobacteriota; class Cyanobacteriia; order Cyanobacteriales; family Chamaesiphonaceae; genus JAAFHZ01. The sequence goes on along the minus strand of JAYUSV010000339.1, from coordinate 1,394 downwards.
GGTTTGTGAATTTTTGGCAACTGGATCAGCCTTTGGCCGATCAACAGACTTGCTGACCAAAAAAAATGTGTATTAATGGAGGATACGCACAAAATTTTTTTCAGGTAGGTAAATGGGCAAGCGCGGCTTTTGGTGTGGCTTATTGCTAATATTACAGCTTTGGTTTGGCCTGGGAATCCAGCCCGCCTTAGCACTCAGCTCCGAGCAGCAGTTGGTACTGCAAGCTTGGCGCACAGTAAATCAGGCTTACTACGACGACACCTACAATCATCAAAACTGGTGGAAAGTTCGAGACGAAACCATCAAGCAAACCATTCCCGATACCGAGTCGGCCTATAACTCGATCGAGAAAATGCTGGCCAGCTTAGACGAGCCATTTACCCGACTGTTGCGCCCAGAACAATATCGCAGCCTACAAGTAAACACCGCAGGCGAACTCTATGGTGTGGGTTTACAAATCGGCATTACCGCCGACAGCAAACAAATTGAAGTTATTGCTCCAGTCGTAGGCTCGCCAGCTGACAAAGCTGGGATTAAAACCCACGATCTTATTGTCAAAGTTGACGCTACTCCCACCCAAGAACTAGACCTGGACACCGCCGCTGCCAAAATGCGCGGCCCTGCAGGCACCAATATTAGCCTGACCATTAAATCGCCGGGTGCCCCAGAAAAAGAAGTAATTCTCGAAAGGCAAAAAATCGATCTGCACCCAGTGGTTGCCGAGCTGCGTAAAGATGGCCAGAAACCAGTTGGCTATATTCGCCTAGCTCAATTCAGCGCCAAAGCACCAGCCGAAACTGCTGCCGCCATTCAAGACTTAGCTAAAAAAGGCGCGAAGGCTTATGTGTTAGACCTGCGCAATAACCCTGGTGGCTTGGTGACGGCAGGAGTAGAAATTGCCCGCATGTGGCTCAACGATGCCACGATCGTCTACACCGTTAATCGGCAGGGTATTTCCGATAGTTTTAATGCCACCCATGAGGCTCTGACCACTTTGCCTTTAGCTGTATTAGTTAATTCTGGCACCGCTAGCGCTAGTGAAATTTTGGCTGGAGCACTGCAAGACAATCAACGGGGCATTATTGTGGGCGAAAAAACTTTTGGCAAAGGCTTAATCCAGTCACTATTTGAACTCAGTGACGGCAGTGGCATGGCCGTAACGGTAGCCAAGTACGAAACCCCCAACCATCAAGATATTCACAAAAAAGGCATTGAGCCACAAGTAAAAGTGGCCGCCAATGAATCTTCGGACGCTAAGAATGCAGACCCTCAATATAAAGCTGCCGTGAAAGCATTAATGTCTTAAAATTTTCCTCCGGAGCTAGCCCCCAACCAGAAGTATAGATAGGAGGTAGATGCACCCTGATTAACCGCTCTAGCGCCACTGGCACTAG
>JAYUSV010000338.1:0-16122 GCA_043755495.1 Synechococcales cyanobacterium | reverse complement strand
TTGTTGGTATCATTGGGCAAGCAATCGTCAACTCGCCTGCCTTTCATCCCGACTCTCACCTTACGGTAGAGAGCGGGACTTCCCGCCTGCAAGGTTAATTTTTAGAAAATTATGTTTTCATCCCCCACTAAAATTCAGCCTAGTAAGAAGCCTGGTATTGTTACCAAAATCACGGCTAAGTATGGCAAAACTGATTGGGTGCTGCTGTTAATTATCGTTGGCCTGACCTTTTTTGGCGGCATCATGATTCGCAGCGCCGAACTAAATCGCCCGGTCACAGATTGGTGGCAACATTGGTTGCTGGGGGGCTTTGGTTTAGTGCTGGCATTGCTGATTACCCGCAGCAATTATCAAAACTTAATGCGGTTTCACTGGTATCTATACGGTATCAATATAGTGATGCTGATAGCGGTAATGGTGCTGGGTTCTAGTGCCAAGGGTGCCCAGCGTTGGATTTATATTGGCCCTTTCAATTTCCAGCCTTCGGAGTTTGCTAAAATCGCGCTGATTATTACTTTGGCGGCAGTGCTACAACAGCGACAAGTCAAGTATTTATCAGAGTTTGTCAAAACTTTGTTTATTACGATTCCGCCTTGGCTGTTGGTGTTTATCCAGCCAGATTTGGGTAGTTCTTTGGTTTTTGGTGTAATCGCATTAGGAATGCTGTATTGGGCAGGAGCTAATCCTGGCTGGTTATTGCTATTGGCTTCACCGCTCGTTGCGGCCATTTTGTATGCGGTGTATCAGCCCCTGTGGGTTGTTTGGGCCGGGTTAATGGCGCTCATTGCTTGGCGAACTTTGCCTTGGCCAAAAATTAGCGCCTTGGTGGCTCTGGGCATTAATGTGGGCTTTGGCTTTTTGGGGGTGGTTTTTTGGAACGTGTTGAAAGACTACCAAAAAGAGCGTTTAATTATGTTTTTAGATCCCGAAAAAGATGCCCTAGGAGCGGGTTATCACTTAATTCAATCGCGGATTGCGATCGGGGCGGGGGGCTTTTGGGGGCAGGGCATTACTCAGGGTACTCAAACTCAGCTCAACTTTATTCCAGAACAACACACCGATTTTATTTTTTCGGCGATCGGGGAAGAATGTGGCTTTTTTGGTTGTTTTTTGCTAATTTTCACTTTTTGGTATCTCTGTTGGCGAATCTTGAAGATTGCCAATACTTCTAGGGATAACTTTGGATCGCTGTTGGTGATCGGAATTTTATCCATGATTGTGTTTCAGGTAGTGGTCAATATCGGCATGAATGTGGGAATTGCGCCGGTAACTGGGATTCCACTGCCCTGGATTAGCTACGGTCGATCGGCTTTGTTGAAGAATTTTATCTCGATCGGTCTTGTAGAATCGGTGGCAGCAGCCCGGCGCAGTAGTCGGCGCTAATTTACATAAAAATAGTACTTGGCTGCATAGGGCACCCTGATTTCCTTGCCAGCTTGGGTTCGATCGCAAACCGTTTGTGGTGCATTGCCACCTACAGTATCAACCCGTTGGATACTCTTGACTGGACTAAATAATCCTTGTCCTTCGGCTTTCTTGGCTCCAAGTAATAGCCACGGAATAGCTTGAGCACTTTGCACGCTTTTTGCTTTTACTTCCCCTTGAATTTTACTGCCATCATTGGATTCCCAGGTTGGCCCACCATAATGCTTGCCCACCTTAGTTTTAGCTTGGTTAAAAAGCTCGGCTTCTGGTGCCTTGAAAGCCCACTCCAGCTTAGTCGGATCGTTCTTCTTGACAGTGCACTGATAAATCTGCACTCCTTGGGCAGATAAAACAAAAGCTACTTTTTCGGTTGCGGGGGGCTTCAGGTTATTTGGGACAGAGGGAGCAGCAGTCATGGCGATCGCACTGATTTCAGCAATACTAAAAATGGCCATAAAGCCAAAGCTACCAATAGTTGCCAGATTAACGTTTTTCATGTTGCAAAATCCCTGTTAATTCAAGCTTTTCATTATTGCACAAATTTTAAAAATAGAGTGATCAGGCATTCTAAAGAATTTGGTATAAGATGTTACTGAATTTATTGAAATGTACTTTCTTCAATGATATAGATGAATCGTTAGCTGTTATTCTTTTTGTTAACTAAAGCACTGAGTTCAGCTAGTAATCGTACTTGTTGTTGCTGATTTGTGGCCAGCTGTTGCATTACTGCTGCAATTCTTTGTTCTCGATCTGGCAAGCGAAATCTTTTTAGCAAACCATCTGCTTTAGGTTGCAGTAAACCCAGTAGCTTGAGGGGGCTGCGTAGTACCCAAATCCAGCCTTGCTGCACACCGTGCCCCAAAGCTCCGAGCAAACCCCAAAATAGCACGATCGAGATCAATAGCAGCAGCAAGCTTAGCCACAGATTGGTGACAATCCAACCCAGTGGCCAATGACTTTGGAGCCAGTCTCTAATGGAGGAATCGATCGCTTCGCTTGCACCAAAGGTGATCGCCTCTTGCACTGACTTGGATAAATCCATCGCCGCAGTTCCTCTTTAAGAATCAGATACCATCTGGTTTTCTTGGCGCAGATAGGCTTCGATAAAGTCGTCTAAATCGCCATTCATTACATCTTGCACTGCACTAGTTTCTACGCTAGTCCGCAGATCTTTGACCATTTGGTAGGGCTGAAATACATAGTTGCGAATTTGGGTGCCCCAGGCTGCTTCGACAATATCTCCGCGAATCTCGGCGATTTCTTGGGCTTTTTGTTCTTGGGCAATAATTAACAGCTTGGCTTTAAGAATCACCAGGGCTTTTTCCTTGTTTTGTAACTGGCTACGCTCTTGGGTACAGCGCACTGCTACCCCGGTAGGCTTATGCACAATCCGCACCGCAGTTTCTACTTTGTTGACGTTTTGGCCACCTTTACCACCGGCACGAGTGGTGGTGATTTCTAGATCAGTGTCAGGAATGTCTAGATGCACCGATTGGTCAATGAGAGGCATGACTTCTACCCCAGCAAAACTGGTTTGACGTTTGTCGTTGGCATTAAAGGGCGAAATCCTGACCAAGCGATGGGTGCCTTTTTCGCCTTTGAGATAACCATAGGCATAGCGGCCAATTACTTCGATTGTCACTGATTTTAAGCCAGCTTCTTCCCCTTCAGAGATTTCATCGATTTGCACTTGATATTTGTGCTTTTCTGCCCAGCGGGTATACATCCGCAGCAACATTTCTGCCCAATCTTGAGCATCGGTGCCACCGGCTCCGGCGTTGATGGTAAGCACGGCACCTTTGGTATCGTAAATGCCTGATAGCAAACGCTCTAGTTCCCAGCGATCGAGTGCTTCAGCTAACTGCCGCAGGTTTTGATCGGCTTCGGTTAAAAGGAGTTCATCGTTTTCGATCGACAGAATTTCTAGTGCGGCTCCAGCATCTGCTAGGTCAGATTTCCAGCGATCGAACTGTCCGAGGCTAGATTTTAAATCATCTAAATTTTGCAGGGTGGCTTGGGCGGTGGTTCGATCGTCCCAAAAGTCGGGTTGGGCGGCAACTTGCTCTAGGTCGGCAATGCGGGCTTTGAGGATGGGCAGGTCAAAGATAGTCTTGGGTTTTACCCAAGCGATCGCCCAACGTGTCAATGTCTCGTTTGATATCTACTAAGTCGATCATAAGTTCAATAGCTAGTTTGTGTCTTTGTATCAAATTCTATTCATTTTTTGAATAATTCATTGACAACGGTTCTGAGATTGTACTTGTATTTTCGTGCGATGGATGTCGATTATGGCGGCTTTTGAGAACAGGGAGCAACACTGCTGGCTCAGTGATTATTGCTGGTAGCCCAAGAACAGCAAGCTTGCGCTAAAATGTCTGGGTTGCGATCGAACTTAAAAACTATGACCCGAGCCATTATTGAGACAGACAAAGGCACCATCAACATTCAATTCTTTGATGCTGATGCTCCTAATACAGTCAAAAACTTCACAGACCTTTCCCAAAAAGGCTTTTATGATGGATTGATTTTCCATCGAGTAATTCCTAACTTTATGGTGCAGGGCGGCTGCCCTCAAGGCAGTGGTACCGGTGGCCCTGGTTACAAAATCGACTGCGAACTTAACAAAAACAAGCATGAAGCTGGCAGCCTTTCGATGGCTCATGCTGGCCCTAATACCGGCGGTAGCCAGTTTTTCATCTGTCATTCCCCTCAAGGACATTTAGACGGAGTTCATACTGTATTTGGCAAAACCCCAGATATGAGTGTGGTTAATGCCATCCAAAAGGGTGACAAAATTATCTCGATCAAAATCGAGCCAGACGCTTAAAATTGAATCATCAATAAATTATTGATCACATTTTCTCTTGCGCTCTCTCTGCATGGGAGAGGCGACAAGAGAAAAAACTATTATTTATCCTACAAATTCATGAAGCTACCACAAAAAATCATGCTGCTTGGCGCAGGAGAATTGGGCAAAGAATTTGTCATAGCTGCCCAACGGCTAGGACTATATGTGGTGGCAGTCGATCGATATCCTAACGCCCCCGCCATGCAGGTCGCCGATGCTAGCGCAGTTATTTCGATGCTAAATGGCGATGATTTAGAGCGGGTGGTGCAAGAATTTCAGCCAGATATTATCGTGCCAGAAATCGAGGCGATTCGTACCGAGAAGCTACAAGAGTTTGAAGATCGGGGCATTACGGTGATTCCTACCGCCAAGGCCACCGACTACACCATGAACCGCGATCGAATTAGGGAGTTGGCCAGTAAAAAGCTAGGAGTGCGCACGGCACGCTACGATTACGCCACTAGCTTAGAAGAATTAATCGCTAACTCCGTAGTTATTGGTTTTCCTAACGTGGTCAAGCCAGTAATGTCTTCTTCTGGCAAAGGTCAATCTACTGTCCACAGTGCTGCTGAGGTCGAAAAAGCTTGGCAATATGCCCTAGAAGGTTCGCGGGGCGATAGTCCTAAAGTAATTGTGGAAGAATTCATTAACTTCCAGTTAGAAATTACCTTGCTAACCATTAAGCAGCGCCAAGCCCCGACAATTTTTTGTGAGCCGATCGGCCATCGTCAGGAGCGAGGCGACTACCAAGAATCTTGGCAGCCAGCGGTGTTGACAGCAGAGCAGTTGGAGCAGGCACAGTCGATCGCCACCAAAGTAACCGATGCTTTAGGCGGTGCCGGGATTTTTGGGGTGGAATTTTTTGTGACCCAAGATGAAGTGATTTTTTCGGAGCTGTCGCCGCGTCCCCACGATACCGGCATGGTGACTTTAATTTCGCAGAATTTAAACGAGTTTGAGTTACACCTCAGAGCTATTCTGGGTCTGCCGATTCCGGTGATTCGTCAAACGGGTTACTCGGCCAGCGCGGTGATTTTGGCCACTGAGCATTCCACGAGTATTTCCTACAGCGGAGTAGAGCAAGCTTTGGCAGTAGCCGATGTAGACATTAAACTTTTTGGCAAGCCAGATAGTCGGCCTTATCGGCGCATGGGAGTGGCTTTATCACAGGGGGAGTCGATCGAAGAAGCTCGGAGTAAAGCAACGACAGCGGCTGATTTGATATTGATAAATTAGAAAAACCAAAATACTGGGTAACAACTTAGTAATAGCCAGTACATCTGGTGCATTTTCTGGGTAAATTTACTCGCTGAGAATCGCTGGCTAATTTGTGGGAATATTTTAGAAAGTTCAATAAAACAACTCATAGGCTTATCCCATGCAGACCCCTGGTGCAGAAAAGAAAACTACCGCTGGCATTTTCGCAATATTACTTGGAGGACTTGGTATCCACAAGTTTTATCTCGGCTATCAAACTGAGGGCTTAATTACACTGGCTATCACGTTACTCACCTGTGGAGCCGGAGGAATAGTTATGAGCATTATTGGCTTAATTGAAGGCATTGCTTACCTGTCCATGACTGACGAAGTCTTTGTACGAACTTATATCAATAACAAGAAAGGCTGGCTCTAGAGCGAGTTGATAGTTGATATATGACTCGCTCTCTGTCACCCTTATCTCGCTACTTAAACTGGGGCAAGCTGGTGTTGCTGGCCGCTCCAGTAGCTATCGTTGTGCAGCAGCAGCCCAGCGATATTCCTTTAGGTGTCTGGGGTTGCCCAATTCGATCAATGTTCGGTTGTCCTTGTCCGACCTGTGGCATCACTAGAGCAGTGCTGTCGATCGGTCATGGCCAATGGCAAGCTGCCTGGAATTATCATGCTTTTAGCTTTTTACTAGTGGGTGGCAGTGTTTTGGTTGCTGCTCATGCGGTGCTGGAGTTGATCAGTAATCGATCGATCAGCACGTTTTATACCAAACTGTGGCAGCAGCCCAAACTCTACGTGATTTTGGCTGCTGCTTACTTCTTGTATTATTTTTACCGTCTTTCTTATCAGGGAATCCCTTAAGCCATGTTGATCAAAAAAAATCCACGCTTGCTGTTGTTTGCCTTACTGGGGATGACTTACTTGGCAGGTATTTCCCAAATTGAAGGCATTCCGATGTTTTTGACCGGCTATGTAGCGCTGGTTCCGATTCAAATCGGGGTGCTGGGATACATCTGGTTGTCTAGATATCTCCGTCCATCTCGATAGACTACACCAGGTGACATATCTCGGACTTCTTAAATTGGATTCTCTCGTTCAGTTACAAGGGTTTGCCATGTTTTCAATCCATTATAAAAAGCCTGAAAGCTCCTAGATGTGTTGATTTCTGGATTCATGTGTCTTGCAATATCACGAGCTGCTTTTGGTTTGTCTAATCGCCCTTGATGATACCGGGCTCTTTGCAATACACGCTCTAAAGCTTCCCAAGTGCCGCCTTGGATCACATCTGGATCTCGATACTTACTCCGTTGGGCAAGATTAGGGTTAATGCCAGGATAAGCGGCCACGATTGCACTAATGTCACCGAAGAACCATGCTTCTAATTCTTCAACCATGATTCGATTTAATACTTGGAATGATTGGGCGTTAATGGTTTTAGTGATAAATTCTGCATCAATAGAAATTTCTTCTAACTTTTGCTTAAGCTGTAAGCAATTTTCACTATCCTTATCAATTAAGACAACGATCAAATAATCTTTTGGTATCCAGGCTTTATAGCCTTTAAGGCGATTAGGTAATTTTTTGAGCAAATCTTCCTTTCCGCTAAAGCAGTGAATTGCGTATTCGGTTCCAGGTTTAAGACATCGAGGCAATAGTTGATTGAGTGCCTCACCCCCAGAATAGTCTTCGATCAGAAATTCAATGTGCATTGACTATATTTTGGATATTTTTTTTGTAGAATCACCAGAATTCGTTAGAGGATCACCTACTTCAAAATAGTTTTCCATCCATAAATTTCCTAACGTAGCACCATTATCAATAAACTCTTTGATTCCAATCATATCAGCAGTTTTTTTAGCTTTGGTGTAACCATATTCATCACGATATAGTACCCAAACTTCATCTGGTCTCAGAGCATCGATAAAGAATGGAGAATGAGTTGTTACCATCAACTGGCTGCGCACAGAAGCTGCTCGACATTCTCCTGCTAATTCTGGCAATAACCTAGGATGCAGTTGATTCTCTGGTTCTTCAATACCGATCAATTGCGGTGGATTAGGATCGTAAAGTACGGTTAAATAAGCCAGCATTTTAAGTGTTCCATCAGAAGCGAATTTAGACAAAATTGGTCTTTCAAAAGGTGCATCTTTCACTTGCAATAACAATCTACCATCTGCCATTATGTCAGTTTCTATTTTTTCTAATCTTGGTATCCTTTTAGATAAAGTTGTCAGAATATCTTCTAGAGAAGAAGAATATTCTTCTTTCAGATATTGAATCACATTAGGTAAATTATCCCCCGTCGCAGAAAGCCTCTCTTGTGGTCCGGCTTCTGGAGTGCCCCGCGTATTATCGGCTGTCAAATAGGAAAGATACCACCCAGTAATGAATTGTCGTAGAGCACTGACACGAGGATGCTTTGAAAACTGGCCAAGAGTGTTAACAGCTAATACATCTTGAGCATTTAGCTGTTCAGTAATCCGAGTATCTTGTTCATCAGGGTTATCACCAGTGACAACCTCTCCTAAACCTTCTTTAAAATCTAAAAATCGAAAAGGCTTTCCATGACTTTTTCGCCGCCATTGTAACCATTCTTCTACAATATAAGGACCCTTACTGTTTTCGTCTATCGCTAGATGGTAAGTAATTAAAGGAGAGCTCCTTTTCTCTCGATATTTTAATTCAATTATAATTGGTTCTTCTACCCCCCTAGTACGCAATTCTCGAAATCTACCACGTTTATCCCAGGCACGACGTAGCCCAGATTGAAAGCACTCAGAAAGAAAAGCGAAAACATCAAAAATGGTGGATTTCCCACTCCCATTTGGTCCTAAGAAAACGGTCAATGGCGTGATGTCTTTAAGCTCCAACTCCTTAATTGCACGGTAATTACAAATTTTGAGGTATTCAATTCTTGGAACAGTGATTTTATCCATTGTTAGTATCTATCTTCATATTTGGACTCAGCACTCTAATCGCCAATTCCAAAGCGGCCAGCTAAATCGGGGGTAAATGGCAGAATTGTGGCAATCATCAGAAACAAGGCCAGTAGGGTGATGGCAGCTCTGGTGTCATCTGGCTCAGATAGCTCGTCTAAAGAAGGCTTTTCTAGACCTCTTTGTAGAAAGCCCACCAGTAAAGCCCAGTAAAGAATCACTGAGTTATTTGGATTAGTGAAGGAGACGATCGCCAGCAAAACAAGTGTTGCGATGGTAGTCCTTTGGGCAATCTTGCGACCATAAATGGCTTGGACAATTCTGCCGCCATCCAACTGTCCCGCAGGCATTAAGTTCAACGCCGTAATCACCAAGCCCAGCCAGCCGATAATTACCAAAGGATGAATGTTCACCAGATCCTTGTGAATCTGTGCTCCTAAAAGTACCTTGGCTATAGAACCGACCAAGATAGAACTCTGAAAAAACTGGGAAGGAATCTCTAGTCCACCTGTCGGTTTGGATAAGACTAAACCGGTCAGGAGTAGAACTAAAGAAGTAATTCCGCCCGCAGCCGGACCAGCGATCGAGATATCAAACAGAGCAGTGCGGTTCGGCAACACGTCAGCAAAGCGAGTAATGGCACCAAAAGCCCCAATCTGGGCAGTAGGTAGAAAGCTCGGCCAAGATAACTTAATCTGATTGGCTTTGGCCACAAACCAGTGACCGACTTCGTGTGACAACAAAATTGTCCACAGACCCAAAGCCAAAGGGACAACCTGCGGCCATTTGGCTAAATTGCTGTAAAAATCGAAACCCAAAAATACCCCAGCGGTTTCTAGGGTGCTGGCAACAGTAGCCAAAAACAGCACCACTGCCAAGACTTTCTGAGCCACAGTCATCCCTAACATATCGCCCGCCGTTGGCATCACTAAGACCACTGGACGTTCTTCAGGGCCTTCGATCAGATATAGACGATATTTGTCACCCAGAATTCTTTTTAAGTTGGCTTGCAGTCGATCATGAGATGCTGCCGGTTCACCCCGGAGATTACCCTTAAAAATTGCGCCTTGTTGGTAGGGAATAGTCTCGGTGGCAAAGAATGTATCAATCCCAAAAATCCCTCGAATCTTTTCTAGGTCTTCCCCGGCCAGATGGGGCATTTCAGGTATATTTTTTACTGCTTCGGCGTTACCAGGATCGGACTGATAGCGATTCATCTTTTTAGCCAGATCTCCCTCGAAGTTGGGATCTTGGACAATTTTGCGCAGCCGACTACCCAACCAAATATATAGACCAGTAGAGCCAACTAGCAACACCAGCACTGCTGCTAAATTGATATAAATTCCTAGAGCAAAGCAGCCAAAAAACACAATCCAGGGCAGCATCAAAGCCGCTGATTGCAACCAGGCTAAGGTTCCGAGTTGGCCGTAACCGCGATTGCGGTAATAGCCCCAGCCCAACATGCCAATGGCTAGAAAAAAGATTGCGGTGGTTGCGTAGTTTTCGACAGTAAACATAAATTTCCGAGCGACAGGAGGATTTGGCCAGTCTATTGTCTTCAGCTTAAGCCTAGCGCCGAACAATTTCAATCTGTCCAGATAATAAGCTCTGTAGAACTTGGAGACATTTCCTCACTTACTGCCAAATTCTTGTGGGGGCGCGTTATAATTCTTTACTGAAGGTGTAATTGACAAGTAGCGATTTAAGTAGAAATGCCCGATCCAACCGATAGCTTTTTTATTGGTCGCGCCCTCGCGCAGGCCATCAACGACAAATTTTCTGAAACCCTAACCATTGGCCTAAGCGAGTTGGGCAAGTTTGATGCCGAACAGCGGGAGAAGCTGAAGGCTTTTACCCAAGAAGTCTTGGCAAGAGCGGAACGCGAGACCGGGAATGGGCATAATAGCGCTAATACTGCCACTCCTGACTTGCAAGAGACGATCGATGACCTGAGAGCCGAAATTGCCAGATTGCGGGCAGAACTCCAGCGCTATCGCAATAAATCGGCAAGTTGATCAGCTAACAATTTTCCTTTCTGCACCTAAAATCCAGTGACTGCCACATCCCCACTCATTCTGCCACTGATATCTCACGATTCACTACAAGATCCGCCACTGGATATACCCGATTTGGATATGCCCAAAAATATTTCTAATGGTGATAATAAATATCGCTGGAACCGGGAAAACTATTCTCGTCAGCGGCGCTATATCGATATCTGGTCTTTTTTTCTAACTTTTTTGAATGGCTCTTGGATCGATAACCGCAAGTGGACTTATGTAGGCGGCTTTACCGACGCTAAACGCAATGCCAGAAGGCGGCGGCAGGCCATTTGGATGCGGGATACCTTTTTACAGCTCGGACCAACCTTTATTAAGTTGGGTCAGTTGTTTTCCACCCGTGCCGATCTGTTTCCGGCGGAGTATGTAGAAGAACTTACTAAACTGCAAGATCAAGTGCCAGCATTTGGCTACGATACCGTGGCTGCTACCATCCAGCGCGATTTAGGGAAAAGCGTAGATGAATTGTTTGCCCATTTTTCGCCTTTGCCTCTAGCAGCAGCCAGTTTAGGCCAGGTTCACCAAGCGCAGCTTCATACCGGCGAAGAAGTGGTGGTAAAAATTCAGCGCCCCGGTCTGAAAAAGCTCTTCACGATCGACTTAGAAATTTTGCGGGGCATTGCCCAATATTTTCAGAAACATCCCAAGTGGGGCAAAGGCCGCGACTGGATGGGAATTTATGATGAATGCTGTAAGATTCTCTGGGAAGAAACCGATTATTTGCTCGAAGGCCAGAACGCCGATACTTTTCGCCGGAACTTCCGCAGCGAAGATTGGGTAAAGGTGCCTCGGATTTTTTGGGGTTATTCTTCGCCCCAGGTTTTGACTTTAGAATATTTGCCCGGCATCAAAATCAGCGATTATGAGTCTTTAGAAAAAGCCGGGATCGATCGCAAAGAAATTGCGGTACTCAGCGCTCAGGCTTATCTGCGCCAAATTTTAGCCGATGGTTTTTTTCATGCCGATCCTCATCCCGGCAACGTAGCTGTCAGCCAAACTGGCCAGCTAATTTTCTATGATTTTGGGATGATGGGACGGATTGCTGGCATGACCAAAGGCAAGCTGATGGGCACCTTAAGTGGAGTGGTACAGCGGAATGCCGATCAGGTGTTGAAGTCTTTGATTGAGTTGGGAGTGTTGGTGCCCACTGGCGATACCGGTTCTCTGCGTCGATCGATCCAATACCTGCTAGACAATGTGATGGATAAATCTTTCGAGAGTCAGTCTATCTCCCAGATTAGCGATGATTTGTACGAAATTGCCTACGACCAGCCTTTTCGGTTTCCGGCTACTTTTACCTTTGTGATGCGAGCTTTTTCGACAATCGAAGGAGTTGGCAAGGGTCTAGACCCAGATTTTAACTTTATGGAGGCGGCGCAACCTTTTGCCCTACAGCTTATGGCCAATAATAATTTGACTCCCGATGCCGGTGATTTTTTGGGTGAACTGGGGCGACAAGCTGCTCAGGTCAGCTCTTCGGCGCTGAGTTTACCTCGACGGATTGAAGATACAATTGAAAAGCTAGAACGGGGTGATCTGCGAGTAAGAGTGAGGTCTACCGAGACCGATCGAATTATTCGTCGCATGACCGCAATGCAGCAGGGCACAAACTACGCCTTGATCACAGGCTCTTTTGTGGTGTCTGCAACCTTGCTGTTTGTAAACAACTTTCAACTTCCGGCAGCAGGTATGGGTATCATGGCATTGTTCATGGCTATTATCTTGATCCGTCATCTGCGCCGGATTGAAAAATCAGACCGGATGTTTTAAAAATAGAATATTTGTAGAATGGGCTGTCCAAAGACACCAATCTGGCATAACATTCGATTTGGCGAACGATATCACCACTGTCTACTTTCACCGCTCCATTTCTTTGGCTTAGAAGCAACGTATGAAGTCCAACTTTTTAACTGGCACCGATAAAGGCATGGTTCGTGCCGGTAATCAAGATTCCTTTTATGCCGACCCCGGCGGTAGATTTTGCATCGTAGCTGATGGTATGGGTGGTCATGCCGGGGGCGAAGAGGCCAGTCGGATTGCCATTGAGACAATTGTTAGCTATGTAAACCAAAATTGGCAAGAGGGTAGCGAACCCACCATTCTGTTAGAAAAATCGATGCTGGCTGCCAACGAGGCGATCGTGGCCGACCAACAGGTGAATGCCACTCGGTCGGATATGGGCACTACGGCAGTCATGCTGCTGTTTGAAGAAACTAAAGTCTGGGCTGCCAATGTGGGCGATTCTCGCCTGTATCGCTTCCGAGATGGCGAACTCACCCAAATCACCGAAGATGATACTTGGGTGGCTAGAGCGATGAAAATGCAGCAGCTCACGGCTGATGAAGCCCGTACTCACCATCTGCGTCATGTGCTTTCCCACTGTTTGGGTCGCCGGGATTTAGATCTGCGCCCCGAATCTATTCAGACAATCGATGTGCGCCCAAATGATTTAATTTTGTTGTGCAGTGATGGTTTGACCGAGGAAGTTTCAGATCAAGAGATCGCTAATTTGATCAAGACGGTGCCAACCAACGAGTTGTCTCAGGCTTTGATTGAAACTGCCAAAACCAATGGTGGCAGCGACAATATTACGGTGATCTTAGGCATAGTTGAAGGTGCCGCCCTGCCCGATCAGATCATTGAATCGGCTCCTGAGATCACTGGGGCAGATTCTTTTAAAGATGAACCATTAGAAGAATCGGTGACTGAGCAAGCTTAAGATTTTAACGAGTTTTAGTCTCGGTCAAAAATGCCCTGTCTTTGAGACAAGACAAGGCTGAGCGCTAGCGTAATTCTGGATTTTTAGACCGTGATGTCGGCGCGCTAGGTGGTAATGGCAACACAGAAGGATTGGGAGCCTGTTGAGTTTGGGGAATAGGAGGGGTGAAACCCGGTGCCAAGTTAATCACTGGTGCCGGAGTGGGTGAAGCTTCAATATTGGTGGTAGCCAGCGCCACGTTGTCGCCACCAGCTAAACGCAGCAAATCTAAAATTTCCATCACTCGCTCATAGCGCACCTGTTTAGATGCATACAGCACGATCGAACCATTGGGACTATTGGCGCGATAGGCTTTGGTGGCCTGATAGAGTGCTTCCAATTGAGGATAGCGCTGTTGCTCGACAAACACTTGCCCATCTTGATCGAGGCTGACAATCATCATTTGGCGAGTTTGACTCTCGGCTGATTTGGCTTTGGGTAAATCGACGTTAATCGCCGACTGACTAGCCATTTGCAAACCAGAAAGCAAGAAGAAAGTCAAAATACAAAAAATAATATCGATCAGCGGTACGACTTCTACCCGAGGGGCTTCGCTGTTGTTGTCTATGTTAATTTTCACAGCAATTCCGTTTCTTCATAAGGTTTAACGGGAGCAAGCTCTTCCCGAAGATGAGTATTACTCCGGCCAGTGCGGTGATATCGCTCTCGATAGAGCAACTCTAATTCGTTACCCGATCGCCGAAACAGGTTAACTTGCTTAACGAGCAGCCCCTGAAACAGCCAATAAAAAGCCACGCTGGCAATGGCCACAATCATGCCGGTGGCAGTACTAATCAACGATTCACTAATTCCTAATGTGACCGCAGATCCGTTACCACCAGACAAATCGCTTAGCTTAATGCCATTGAGCGATCGAATCAGACCCAAGACTGTCCCCAACAGACCCAATAAAGGTGCCAGAGCAACCGCCGCCTGTAAAACCTTCTCTCCCCGCCGCATGGCGTGGAGCTCTTCTTCGGCGGCAGATTCTAAGGCTAGCCGAAAAGTCTCGGGGTCGGGCTGTTTGCGACGCAGCGGCGCATACAAAAATCTGCCGATCGGGCGATGGCGAGCTTCGCGGGCAATTTGCACCGCCCGATCCCAGTTGCCGGTGTTGCTGGCATCTAGTATTTTGTCGATCGTTTCTTTTTCGCGGCTGAGCAGACCCAGCCAGAACCAAATGCGTTCTAAAATAGTGCCCAAGGCCAGCACTGACAACAAAGCCAGGGGCCACATGGCCACTCCACCTTTCTCAAAGAGTTCGGCGATGGTCACAATCTTTCTCCGCAGTATTCCACATATCTCTAGATACCTCTAGATTTCGCAAGGTTCATCATAGCAAGCCTCGGGTGTTTTGCCCGCAGATTTGTACCAAATGTGATGGCTAAACTTGTACCAAAGGCGATCGATTTGTGGCAGGATCGAGGAATCATAAAGTCGCAAGGATCTATTCCAGCTAAATTTCAGTGTCTAAAAAAACCGCATCTCAGCTTCCCTCGGGACTTCCGCCTATGCAAACCACCACGGCGTTGACGACTGTTTTGCAGCCACCTAAGCGATCGAAGAAGTCCAAAGTTCTCAGTTTTGTGATTTGGAGTTCGGTAATTACTACCTTTGGAGCTTTGTTGTCACCTTTGGGTATTTCTTGGTGGAATAATAGCGGTATCGGCAAAGGGGCAAAGCTCTCTGGTGATCAGATGGCGGTCTTGCGCGAGCGCAGCTTTGCAGCCGAAAAAATCTTGTTTGGGCAGCCCGATAATCAAGAAGCGCTCAAAACTATTATTAATTCTAAGTTGCAATTGGCCGATATTAAGGGTTCAATTAGCTCTTTAGAAAGGCTGGCGACATTGAATCCAGATGTGCCGGAGTATGGGGTGTTAGCTGGTCAGTCTCATCATTATTTGGGTGATCGAGAGACAGCGGCATTGGACTATCGCAAGGCGTTGGCCAACAATCCTCACCATATTCCGGCTTTGCAAAGCTTGGCTAGTTTGCTGGTGGACGCTCAAAAGCCCGAAGCGGCGATCGGGTTGGTACAAGAATCGATTAAGACTCCGATTCCACCTGGCAAAACAGCGGATTTGGGTGGGCTGAAGCTATTGTTGGCGCAGATCTATGTCAGTCAACAGCGCTATGCTGAGGCTTTCCCTATTTATGACGGGCTAACTCAAGCCGATAGCCAAGATTTTCGGCCTTTGTTGGCAAAAGCACTAGTCTTCAAGAAAATTGGCAGTGTCAGCGAAGCTCAGGCATTGCTCGACCAAGCTACTGAAATCGCTCCGGCGCAGTATAAGGATCAAATTCAGACCTTAGCTAAGTCTACAACTCCGTTATCTGCGAAAACTCCGCTGCTAACTTCACCAGTCGCACCTGTTCCCAGCACGGCTCCTGGTGGTGTTGAGCCATTGATGCCCATCTCTCCTTCTCCTGTGCCGGTGCCGTCGGCTTTGACTACGCCTCAGTCAACCGCTAAATAGCAGAAAGCATTTGATTTTTTTGTATGGTGGGTTCAGGATGGCGTGGGTGTACGGAACCGTAATTGAGGACTGCCTGTTTGTATTTTTGAAAAGCGGCCTCTTGAAACTGCTTGCATACATCTGGTTCAATACTAACAACTACTATATTAACAGTATCATCTTGTTCTTGAATCTGGATTTCACTCATAACTACGTTTAAACAATGGTTAGACTTCATATACATAGCGAGATCTAACAAATGTTTAGACCGATCTATTTATAAAATTAAGAACACGCCTAAATACTAACGCCAAAGGTGGATCGCGTTAGATTGTATAGTACATAAAGCTTGTTATCTTGTCAAGAACTTGATTGGATAAGTAATCCTTGTTCGTTAAGAATTCCCCCAGATTACGTGGTGGTAAATGTC
>JAYUSV010000337.1:0-4901 GCA_043755495.1 Synechococcales cyanobacterium | reverse complement strand
TGAGTGAGGGCGGCTGGCGGAATTGGTAGACGCAGTTGACTCAAAATCATCCGCGAAAGCGTGCCGGTTCGAGTCCGGCGCTGCCCACTAATAGCAATAAGATCCCCGAGAGGGGGTTTTTTGTTTATGAATTTGGAAAAATATGCACCTAATTCTTTACAGTAAAGTCGGTTGTCATCTCTGCGAAGGATTAGAGCAAAAACTTCGATCGATTCTCACCGCTGCTGACCAACTAGAAATTCGGGAGATCACCAGCAACCCGGACTGGTGGAATGCCTACCAGTATGAAATTCCGGTCTTATATATAGTGAAAGACGAGCAGGAAAATATTTTGCCTCGACTGTCACCGCGCGCTCCTGTCACACAATTGCAAGAAATGCTACAGCAACATGGGGGCGAAAATAAGGCACAATAAGCCCTAGGTTATTCAGGAATGCCTTCTAAGACTTATGAAACTGCGCGAACTCCTCTCAAAACTCCCAACTATTCAGCATCTGCCTACCCATGCAGCCTTAGATGCCGAGATTACAGGACTCAAAACTAACTCCCATGCCTGCGGAGCCGGAGACCTGTTTATTGGAATGCCCGGTACTCGGGTAGATGGTGGCGAATTCTGGCCAGGGGCGATCGAGAATGGAGCCACGGCGGCGGTGATTTCCACCACAGCAGCCAAAACTCAGCCGACTAAAGACTCAGTCTTTGTGGCCACTGCTGAGAATATGATCCAAACCAGTGCTGATCTAGCAGCAGCTTTTTATAATTACCCAGCCCAGACTCTAAAAATGGTTGGGGTGACTGGCACCAATGGTAAAACTACTACCACTCATATCATTGAATTTTTGTTGGCTGATCATCAATCCACGGCTTTACTCGGTACTCTCTATACTCGCTGGCAGGGATATCAAAAAGTAGCGACTCACACCACACCGTTTGCAGTAGATTTACAACAGCAGCTATCGGAGGCGGTGAAAGCAGGTTGTCAAGTTGCTTTGATGGAAGTCAGCTCCCATGCCCTCGATCAAGGTCGGGCAAAATCTTGCCCATTTGAGATTGGGGTATTTACGAACCTCACTCAAGACCACCTAGATTACCACCAGGATATGGAGACTTATTTTCAGGCCAAGGCATTACTATTTACCCCAGAATATTTGCAAGGACGGGGAATTATCAATTTTGATGATTCCTATGGCAAAAAGTTAATTGCTAGTTTGCCAAAAGAAAGAGTTTGGAGCTACAGCGCCAAAAACCCAGAAGCAGATTTGTGGACTGATAATTTGACCTATTCTCCTACGGGGGTTTCTGGCACTCTACATACTCCCTTGGGCGATCGACCTTTTGTATCTCCATTGGTGGGCGACTACAATTTAGCTAATGTCTTGGCTGCGGTGGGCTGTGCCCTGCATTTAGGGATGGATTTGGACAGTATCGTGGCCGCAGTTGCCAATTTTCCTGGTGTACCGGGGCGGATGGAGCAGGTGAAGATCTCTGATACCCAACAGATCAGCGTGATCGTGGATTACGCTCACACCCCTGATAGTTTAGATAATTTGCTGCAGGCGGCGCGTCCGTTTATTAGTGGCCAGATGATTTGTGTGTTTGGTTGCGGTGGCGATCGAGATCGGACTAAGCGACCTTTGATGGGCAAAATTGCTTCTGATTTGGCCGATCAAGTTATTGTGACTTCCGATAATCCCCGCACTGAAAACCCGGAAACCATTTTGGCCGATGTGGTGGCGGGGATTCCAGGCGATCGACCGATTCAGGTAATCGCCGATCGAGCTGAGGCGATTTCTAAGGCAATTCGAGAAGCTAAACCAGGGGATGGGGTGTTAATTGCTGGGAAGGGTCACGAGGATTATCAAATTATTGGTACCGAAAAGATCCACTTTGATGATCGAGAGCAAGCCCGTGCTGCTTTAACCGCTAGACCATGAGTAATTTAACTCCCTCACATACTGAACTTAACGAGGAGGGATCATCAATTGATGATCTCTTCCAGGAGTTGCGGGCACCAATTACTACGATCAAGACGGCTCTGTCGTTGTTGAATTCGCCAAATTTGAAACCAACTCAGCGATCGAAGTATTTGGAGATGATTCGGGGGGAGTGTAATCGACAAAATGCCTTGCTAGATGGTACTGCTCGGTTGTTGGAGGTGGAAAAGCAGTCACTAGAAAGTTGTCAGACTAATGTTGCTGAAATTTTGCCAGGGGTACTGGGGACTTTTCAGCCTTTGGCTGGGGAGAGAGATATTTCGCTGTCTTGTAATTTACCGACAGATTTGCCTCTGCCTTTGGTGAATTGTTCGGAGACTTGGTTAAAGCAAATTTCGATGAATTTGTTGGATAATTCGTTGAAGTTTACGTTGCCAGGTGGGGCGATATCGGTTTATGGTGCGGTGCAGAATAACTATGTGCAGTTGGAGTTTAGAGATAATGGAGTGGGCATTGCCAGTGCCGATTTACCGAGGATTTTTGATCGGTTTTATCGTGGTCGCAATTTGCCGCCAGAAAATCAGGTAAGTTGTGCTGGGTTGGGTTTGACAGTGGTGCAACAAATTTTGTTGCGTTGTGGTGGCTCAATTTCGGTAGTGAGCCAAGTCGATACTGGTTCTCGGTTTCGAGTGCTGCTGCCGATCTATGACTTTAAGCAATCTGAGCACGAGTCACTTGCACCATAGGTGGTTGTGGACAGAGGCAGAATATAATTAATGTAAATTTTCGTCATATTTCCTGGGTATTTGGGTGTTATATTGCCAAGGTTTGCGACGATCGAACTAGAACAGCAATGTTGTCTCCAATCGGTAATTTATACCCATGAGTATTACCAGTACCAATCCCGCCACGGGTCAACAACTGAAAACTTTCCCGGCTCTCTCTAATGATGATCTGAAAAACAAAATTGTAGAGGCCGATCGAGCTTTTCGGGAATATCGCCAGACTTCTTGGGCAGAGCGCAGTAACTGGCTGCACCGGGCTGCTGAACTCCTGCGAGATGAGCAGCAGTCTTTGGCCTGGGCAAAGCTCATGACCTTAGAAATGGGCAAACCGATCAAGCAGGCGATCGCCGAAGTGCAAAAATGTGCCTCGGTCTGTGACTACTATGCCGACCATGGTGCCGAATTGTTAGCCCCTGAACTAGTTGCTACCGATGCTAGTCAATCTTGGATTGAGTACCAGCCCCTCGGGGCAATTTTGGCTGTGATGCCTTGGAACTTCCCCTTTTGGCAGGTGTTTCGGTTTGCGGCTCCTACTCTAATGGCCGGGAATGTGGCACTGCTCAAACATGCTTCTAATGTGCCCCAATGTGCGATAGCGATCGAGGAGATTTTACTCCAAGCCGGGTTTCCCTCCGGAGCATTTCAGACGCTGTTAATTTCGGCGGATCAAGTAGAATTGGTAATCCAATCACCTCAGGTAAAAGCTGCTACCTTGACTGGCAGTGAACCAGCCGGGATTAGTTTAGCTCAGACAGCGGGGAAGGTTTTAAAAAAGACTGTGCTGGAGCTAGGCGGTAGCGATCCATTTATTGTGACGACGAGTGCTGACTTAGATGAAGCGGTGGCAGTGGCGGTGAAAGCACGGCTGCTCAACAATGGGCAATCTTGCATTGCTGCTAAACGTTTTATTGTGTTGGATTCGATCGCTGCCGCTTTTACTCCTAAGTTTGTGCAGGCATTTAGTCAGCTCCAAATCGGCGATCCCTTGCAGACCACCACTGATATTGGGCCGTTGGCAACCTTGGCTGGCTGTGAAGAGATCGATCGACAGGTACAGGTTTCGATCGCTGGAGGAGCGGAATGTTTAGTTGGTGGCAAAAGGTGGTCTGGATTACCAGGCTACTTTTATGAACCCACTATTCTAAAGAATATCCCGCCGACTTGCGCTACTTACCGGGATGAATTCTTTGGTCCAGTGGCCTTGCTGTTTACAGTGCCTGATTTAGATGCGGCAATTGCTTTGGCTAACGATAGCCCTTTTGGTTTGGGTGCTAGTGCCTGGACTCAGGATGCCATCGAGCAAGAGCGCTTAATTCAAGAATTGGAGTCCGGTGCGGTCTTTATCAACGGCATGGTGAAGTCCGATCCGCGTTTGCCTTTTGGGGGGATTAAGCGATCGGGGTATGGTCGAGAACTGGGGCGACCTGGAATTCTGGAGTTTGTTAATATCAAAACTATTTGGGTTAAGTGAGGAGTCTATGAATACCGCAGAACTACTGGTGCAATGCCTAGAAAATGAAGGTGTAGAATATATTTTTGGTTTGCCGGGGGAAGAAAACCTGCATATCTTAGAAGCACTGAAAGATTCCTCGATTCAGTTTGTAACTTGTCGTCACGAACAGGGCGCAGCTTTTATGGCCGATGTATATGGTCGTTTAACTGGCAAAGCTGGGGTCTGTTTATCTACTTTGGGGCCAGGGGCAACTAATTTAATGACTGGGGTAGCCGATGCCAATTTGGATGGGGCACCGCTGATTGCGATTACTGGGCAGGTGAGCACCGATCGCATGCACATTTTATCGCACCAGTATTTGGATTTAGTGGCGATGTTTGCGCCGATTACCAAGTGGAGTAAGCAAATCGTGCAGCCTAACAGCACTGCCGAAATTGTGCGCAGAGCTTTCCAGATTGCTCAGACTGAGAAGCCGGGAGCGGTGCATATTGATGTGCCAGAAAATGTGGCGGCGATGCCAGTGACGGTAAAACCACTACATAATAATGGTTCACATCGGGTCTATGCTTCTTTTGCTAGTCTCGATCGAGCAGCGGAGATTATTGCTCGGGCTAAAAATCCGATCGTGTTGGTGGGGAATGGAGCGATTCGTTCTCAGGCTAGTGAGGTGCTGACGGAGTTGGCGACGGCGCTGAATTTGCCAGTGGTGAATACTTTTATGGGTAAGGG
>JAYUSV010000336.1:0-16214 GCA_043755495.1 Synechococcales cyanobacterium | reverse complement strand
TGTATCGAACTCCTAGAGTTTCGCCACAGCATTCAGGCAGTATTTAATACTACCTAGAAATTAAAAATTCAATTAATTGTAAACATTACTACTATCTGGTTCTACTCATTATGCCACCTAAAGCCAAAGCCACCGCTGCCGAAACCAAGCTAGGAGAAACAGTTTCTACCCTGCGACAGAATGCCGAAATACAATTTGCTCAAGAGCTTGCCGAACTTGCCCAGGCTGATCAGCGCCAAAAGCCACCAAATTGGCTACTTTCACCTTGGGCAGTAGCAACATATTTATTGGGCGGCAAACTAGATAATGGCTTTGAAGTTAGCCCCAAATATATTGGTAGTCGGCGGTTAATGGAAATTGCGATCGCTACTCTAGCAACCGATCGAGCACTATTACTCTATGGCGTTCCCGGCACCGCCAAATCCTGGGTTTCCGAACACCTTACCGCCGCCGTTACCGGTGACTCCACCCTACTCATTCAAGGCACTGCTGGTACCAGCGAAGAAGCGATTCGCTATGGTTGGAACTACGCCCTGTTATTATCCGCTGGTCCTTCGCTGGCCGCAGTGGTTCCCAGCCCGATGATGAATGGGATGAACGACGGCAAAATCGTTAGAGTTGAGGAACTCACTCGGATTCCTGCTGATGTGCAAGATACCTTGATCACTGTTTTATCTGAGAAAACCTTACCGATCCCCGAAATTGGGGTAGCTGTCCAAGCCCAAAAAGGGTTTAACGTGATCGCTACTGCCAATAACCGCGACAAAGGAGTTAACGAATTATCTAGTGCTCTCAAGCGTCGTTTTAATACCGTGATTTTACCAGTGCCCGATAGTGCCGATGAAGAAGTGTCGATCGTCCATAAACGGGTGGAAAGCATGGGGCGGGCATTAGAGCTGCCGATCGAAGTCCCAGCTTTAGAAGAAATCCGCCGGGTAGTGACAATTTTTAGAGAACTGCGTGCCGGAGTAACTACTGATGGCAAAACCAAACTAAAGTCCCCTACGGGCACTCTCAGCCCCGCTGAAGCAATTTCGGTAGTGAATAGTGGCATGGCTTTGGCTGCCCATTTTGGTGATGGCACCCTCCAAGCCGCCGATCTTGCTGCCAGTATTCAAGGCGCAATTCTCAAAGACCCGGTGCAAGATGCTGTGGTCTGGAAAGAGTATCTCGAAACCGTGGTGAAAGGACGCGAGGGCTGGCAAGATATTTATCGTGCTTGTCGGGAGTTGTTGTAATGGCAGCCACTATTTTTGGCATTCGTCACCATGGCCCCGGTTCAGCCAGAAGTCTGCGATCGGCCTTGAAAAACCTTCAGCCAGATATTGTGCTGATTGAAGGTCCCCCGGAGGCCAATGATTTGATCACCTTTGCAGAATCAAAAGAAATGAAGCCCCCCGTGGCTTTGTTGGTCTATGACCCTGAAAACTTACAACAATCGGCCTACTATCCTTTTGCTGTCTATTCTCCAGAATGGCAGGCAATTCAATATGCTCTATTCGCCAAAATTCCGGTACGGTTTATTGATTTGCCGGTGGGAATGCGGGGAGAATTAGAGAGATCAAATTCTGGAGCAGACCCCTTAGATTGGCTGAGCAAAGCCGCTGGATTTGGCGAAGGCGAAAGATACTGGGAATATTTGGTAGAACAGCGCCGCAATAGCACCGATTTATTTGCGGCAATTTTAGAAGCCATGACTGCCCTGCGCCAAGAGTTAGCCAATGAGAATGAAGATAACTACGATCTGATCCGCGAAGCCCACATGCGTCAATGTCTGCGCCAAGCTGAATCCGAAGGCTTCCAAAAATCGGCAGTAGTCTGTGGTGCTTGGCATTCTCCAGAATTAGTGGAACCTTGGCCAACGGCTCAAGATGATGCTGAAAAATTAAAATCTTTGACCAAAACCAAGATTCAAGCAACCTGGGTGCCTTGGACTTATGGCCGTTTAAGTACCGCCAGTGGTTACGGTGCTGGCGTGGAGTCGCCCGGTTGGTATCACCATTTATGGACTCATCAAAAAAATGTAGTGATTCGCTGGTTAACCAACGTCGCCCGATTACTGCGCCAAGAAGATCTTGATGCTTCCTCTGCCAGTGTCATTGAAGCAGTGCGTTTGGCTGAAGCTTTGTCTGCCATGCGCGAAAGCCCATTACCCGGATTAGCAGAATTAAATGAAGCCGTGCAAACTGTGTTGTGTTTTGGTGACACTGCTCCAATGCAGCTTATTCATCAGAAATTAATTATCAATGATCGACTCGGCCAAGTGCCTAGCGATACCCCCCAAGTCCCGCTCCAGCAAGATTTACAGAAACTAATTAAAAAACTGCGGCTTAAACAAGAGCCGATCGCTAAAGCCCTAGAACTAGATCTGCGCAACGCTAACGACTTGGATCGATCGAAGCTCTTGCATTGCCTAAATCTTTTAGGTATTCCGTGGGGCGACATGCAGCGCACCAACAGCAAAGGAACATTCAAAGAAGCTTGGTCAATTTGCTGGCAGCCAGAGTTTGTGGTAAAACTGATCGAAGCCGGGGTGTGGGGAAACTCGATCGAATCTGCCGCCACCGCTTTTGCTAAACAGACTGCGTTAGATGCCCCGGATTTACCCAGTTTGACTGGGTTACTCGATCGAGTTTTGTTAGCTAGTTTGGGAGAAGCAATTCCCATCTTAATGCTCCAACTCCAGGCGATCGCTGCTATTACTAGTGATACTTTGCATTTTATGAATGCCTTACCTGCCCTAGTAAATATTTTGCGCTATGGGGATGTGCGCCAAACAGATACTAGTAGTGTGGCGATCGTAGTGGATGGTCTAGTTACCCGCCTCTGTATTGGTTTACCTTTTTCCTGCCAATCTTTAGATGACGATGCTGCTGCGCAGATTTTTGAGGCCATTCAACAAACTCATGGCACCATCAAGCTCTTACAAAACCCTGATCAAATAGAGACTTGGCGACAGGTGCTACTACAGATTGCCCATCAATCTAGCATTCACGGTTTAGTCCAAGGGCGCTGCTGTCGATTGTTATTTGATGATGGCAGTTTGGATACTGAGGCCACTAGTAAAAGATTGAGTTTGGCGCTGTCGATCGGCACTGAACCCACCGCTGGTGCAGCATGGGCAGAAGGATTTTTACGGGGCAGTGGGCTATTGCTATTACATAGCGATGGCATTTGGCAGGTACTCGATGCCTGGGTTGCAGGACTTTCCCCAGATAACTTCGTGGCTGTTTTACCCCTGCTGCGTCGTACTTTTGCCACTTTTAGTTCACCTGAGCGTCAACAAATGGGTGAAAAAGTTGCGAAAGGTCAAGTTGTCAGTAAATTTATAGTTACTGATATGCCCAATTTCAACCCCGACCAAGGCTGTCAAGCCTTACCTGTAATTGCTCAACTATTAGGATTAACCTCATGACAGAATTAGATAGACTCAATCGCTGGCGGTTAGTATTGGGTAGTGATGCCGAAAATAGTTGTGGTGGTAATTTGGCTGGCATTGAACTGAGCATGGATCAGGCATTGGAGTCACTGTATAAATCCGATCAACCGCGTAGTGGTGGCCTAGGTGGTTCGGCTCCTAAAGTAGCTCGGTGGTTGGGCGATATTCGTACTTATTTTCCTAGCTCCGTGGTGCGAGTCATGCAGCAAGATGCTCTAGAGCGACTAAATTTACAGCAAATGTTATTAGAGCCTGAGATGATGCAGGCCGTGGAAGCCGATGTGCATTTGGTGGCTAATTTAATGTCTCTTAGCCAAATTATGCCCGCCAAGACCAAAGAGACAGCGCGACTGGTGGTACAGAAAGTTGTGGATGAATTGTTGCGGAAACTTAGTAACCCGATGCAGCAAGCGGTGGCAGGAAGTTTAAATCGATCGATTCGCAACCGCCGCCCTCGCCACAATGAAATTGATTGGAACCGGACCATTCGTGCTAATCTGCGTCACTATCAAGCCGCCTACCGCACCATTATCCCCGAAACCAAAATTGGCTTTGGTCGCAAGCGCACGGCATTAAAAAACATTATTCTCTGTGTGGATCAAAGTGGTTCAATGGCCACTTCGGTAGTTTATGCCAGTATCTTTGCCGCAGTTTTGGCTTCGATGCCAGCGATTAAAACCCAAATGGTGGTGTTTGATACCGCAGTTGTAGATTTAACCGAGATGCTCCAAGACCCAGTAGATGTGCTGTTTGGCACTCAGCTTGGCGGTGGTACAGATATCAATAAGGCATTAAGCTACTGTCAGGGATTGATTCGTCAGCCTCAAGAAACTATTTTGGTGCTGATTAGCGATCTGTATGAGGGCGGTAATAATAATGAGATGTTGAAACGGGTGGGATCGATCGTGGCCTCGGGAGTTCAATTAGTGACACTATTGGCTCTAAATGACGACGGTGCACCTTGCTTTGACCACCGTAATGCAGGAGTTTTTGCCACTCTGGGGAGTCCGGCTTTTGCCTGTACCCCCGATCAATTTCCTGACCTAATAGCAGCGACATTGAGTCGGCAAGATATTAGTTTATGGGCCAATGGTGACATCTCCCAACGTGTTGTTCGGTCAAAGAGTGGTCGTTAAGGCTTTTGCTGATGTTTTTGGCAAGCCCTTGATTGCGGCCTAGTGAAGACTTGGCCGCACCTATTACTTTTCACGGAAAGTTAACGGCAAATAATCGACATACTCCGGTAGCTGTCACCTTGAAACCATGTAGTGGTGACTCTTTGTTAAGACAACGCTGGCTGCGTAGATAGCGACAGTTGCTGCAACAATGCAGATCTTTAGCGACTTTTTCGGGGTAATTGAGCAATTGTCGTGCCGAAACTCCTCGCAAAATCAGCTCTTCTCCTTGCCAACGGGCTTCTACCAAGCCTGTATCAGCAAAGTTTTGCCAGCGCGGATCATCCGCGACGGTGGCGGGGAGGGAAATGTGAATAAATTGACTGCCTGCTGCTAACTCGCCTTCATAAATAGACTCAATGGGCGGTGGAGCATGTAAGAACGTATCGCCGATCGGCAGCTCTACTAAACTACCTACGGAAGGCAAATGTAGTTGATAGCGACTATGCAGTTCTTCCAATCCAGTCAAATCTGCTAAGTAAGCTGGAGAACCATGAACAAACAATACGTGTTGAGGGCGGATATTGTGAATAAGTTGAGCAGTTCCTGCCCCATCAGAATGTTCGCTAAGGAAATAGCTTTGGGTTCTCAGACCCAAATTTGTGGCCGATTCTAGATATTGAGGCAGAACTAATAGTACGGCTGATTCTAGAGACTTTAGGTGCTCTATTGCTGTCAGATCAGTAATCAAAAATATCCCAGATTCTGGAGCTTGTGGCCATGGATTTACCCTTGGCCAGCCTCGATCGTCCCAAAATAATGATCGATCACGGGCAAAATTCTGAATATTATTAGGAAGTTCTGGTAAGCATTGAATAAATCGATCACAGGTATCTCTAATATTGTCATCTAACCAAACCTCGATGCGTTGCCCAGCCATCTGACTACGCAACAGCATCAAAATTTCTTGAGCCTGCCCCAGTTCTGGTGCTAATAAATAAATGGTGTTTCCTGCGGTAAGTAAGGTATTAATCTGTTGGACTAGCCCGTTTTCTTGTTGACGACGATGGGGATAACGGGTGGTGCCATAGCTACCTTCGACAATTAGTACATCGGGACGACTACCCCGCAGATCACTTAAGGAAAGTCCTTCGGTCAGGCGAGTATTGGAGATGAAAAAATCACCGGTGTAGAGCAATGTATAACTACGCTCTGAGCCTTGGTAGGTAAATAGAACTGCGGCAGCTCCGGGGAGGTGGCCAGCCGGAAAGATGCGGGCATAGAGTCCGGGATATAGTTCGGTACCAAGGGTCGATCGTTCATGTGGTATCTTCGCTGTAGAATCACTCAGAGAATTCTGCCAAGGTAAGATGGTGAAGTTATCTATATCTAATAAAGTAGCAGTTGCCAAACTACTATATAGGGGCAGTTGGGGCAGGGCGGTATGTAAGGCTACTAGGCCTTGGCTGTGGTGTTGATGGGCATGGCTGCACCAGACACCGTCTAGTTCTAACTCTAGTAGGTCACTAATGTTGGTAATACCGCAGTCTAGCAGAATGCGGTAGACTCCGATTTGTGCCAGCAAGCAAACGCCTTCGTCACCTTGGCCGGTGGCCAAGGCTAAGCAAGATAGCTCTGCGTTGCTGGCTATCATAATTTAGTGGGCGGAACCATTGCCATGGTAGTCATCAGAGTCATAGAAGCCATTTTTGGTACCAAAAAATAGGCAGCAGGAAATAAAGATGACGGCTAGAGCGGGCAAGATTGTTTTGATATCCATGGTTTGTTGCATTATTATAGATCCGCTTTGATTATGGCAAAGCTGGGTGAGAACGACAATTTTGCTTAGGATTGCTTAAACATTGGGGATTAAAAAAATTGAGGGTGTTTTTCGGCAAATTCTAATAAAATCTTTTGGTGGGCGGGACCGATCGGGCGTGATTCTTGGGCGACAACGGAGTAGGCAAAGCCGGTGGCGATTTGGGCAGGGGTGAGCAAACCCAGATCCCAGCCTTCTTGTAAATTGAGTTCTTCGACTGGGAGGGTCAGGGGCGCGTGAAAAATGTGGCGGTGAACTATTTCGTCACCATAAATACCAAATTTCTGGAAGTCTGGGGGCAAATCATAGGTGATTTCTTCGGCGATTTCGCGCACTACGGCAATCTCGGGCGTTTCTCCGGCTTCGATATGACCACCAAATAAGCCCCAGAGTCCGGGGTATAAAATGGTAGGAATGTTGTCGCGGAGCTGCATTAGAAGTTTGCCTTCACGGTAGAGTAGGCAAATAGCTACGGGGTTGGGTTGGGGCATGATAGAAGCCAGGAAGATTTTAGAAAGATTTTACCATAGGCGATCGAAGGTGTTCACATCATAAATACAAAAAGAGGTGGCAGCTAAAAATAACTACCACCTCACAACTATTGGGATTTATAATTGTCCCGCGTTAACTTAAGCGGGCATCAACACGGTGTCAATGATGTGAATAACGCCATTGTCAGCAGCAACGTCAGGAGTTACTACAGTAGAATCATTTACCTTCACACCGCTGGAAGCATCGATTTTGACATCAGATCCTTCGACAGTCTTGGCCGAAGTCAGTTTAACTACATCAGCAGCCATTACTTTGCCTGCTACAACGTGGTAAGTCAAGATTTTAGTAAGTTTAGGAATATCTTTGAGTAAGGCATCAACGGTGCCAGCAGGGAGCTTAGCGAATGCTGCATCAGTAGGTGCAAAAACTGTAAAAGGACCAGCGCCTTTTAAGGTGTCAATGAGTCCAGCGGCGGTTAATGCTGCTGCAAGGGTGGTAAAAGAACCAGCCGCTACAGCGGTGTCAACGATATCAGCCATGTTATTTACCTGATTTATTTCTTAGAAGCTTTTACAGCGTAACGTACTTTCAAAAAAAGCGGGGAGTTGTCTAAAAACTAAATAATTTTCGAGTATAAAAGATTACATTCACAGTGTTGACGGTAATCAACACTGTGATTTTTGAAATATATTATTGGCCGTTTTTTAATTATTAAAAACTTTGTTGAGTTGGAGAATTAGATCTTAACTGAGTTCTTTTGACATACAGTCCTCAGTTTTGATCGATACTATATCACTACTCTCAATACTTCATTTGTGATCTGCTATTGTCATTAGGTGATACCCGGCATCATTTTGACCCGATCGCCTTTGGGGTCTTCTTTTTTCTACATATTTAATCGTCTAGCAGTGACTCCACGGATGGGGGTGTTCGATCGGCTAAAATATCCCAGGCTGTGGCCATTTGCCATTGTTTAGCTTCAACCATCTGAAAATCACCACCGGCTTTCAGTGCATACTTGACAGCCTCATAACCATTCTCTGCCCCAGCAGCTTCAGCAGGAATCAGAAAATAATCAGACATATCGTGATTACGAACCCCTCCATCTACTCCGTCAAAGGCTGTAGCTGTCATGGCCTTCTGGGCATTTTCGGTAGTTGGTTCCGATAGCCATTGATTGGCCAACGCAATGAAACTGCGTTCTCCTTCATCTTTCTCTGCCACTGGTAATCGCTGCGAGACATAAAAAACTGTTTGAGCCACAATCGCTTGCTTAAAATGGAGTTGCTGTTGCCCAGTCATTTGCCCAAACAGCATTGCCAAAAGATTTTCGGTTTCCATAATTTTTGATATTGACTAGCTAGGGCAATATCTTACCGCGATTTTAGGCTGCGGTAAAATTTCAGCCATACCTGTGACGATCTTTGATAAAATACAGTAGTACTAAAATCTTTTTGAGTCATGCCTAAAAACTTAGTGATAGTCGAATCGCCAACAAAATGCGGCACGGTCAAAAAGATTTTAGGGAGTCAGTACGAAGTGAAGGCTTCTTTTGGTCATATTGCCCAGCTCACTAAAAGTGGTGAAAGTGATACTGGCATTAGAATTGAAGGAGACAAAGTACTCTGTGACTACGAACCCAATGGCGATCGAGGTAGAGCCACCCTGGCCGAGCTAAAAAAAGCGGCAAAAGATGCCCAAATGGTTTATCTAGCCACCGACGAAGACCGCGAGGGCGAGGGAATTAGCTCTAATTTATTGCTGTTGCTGGGACTAAAAAAAGGTCAATATCGTCGTGTTACCTACGGTGAAATCACCCCGGCCGCCATCCAAAAAGCTTTTGCTCAAGCCCGAGATACTCTGGATTGGGATTTGGTCGGAGCACAACGAGCACGCCAGTGCCTGGATAAGTTTGTGGGATACAAGGTATCACCGTTGCTATGGCAATTGCCCAACGTGGGTAAAAGTGCCGGACGAGTTCAGACTTGTGCTCTGCGGCTGGTTTGTGAACTTGAGGAAAAGATTCAGGCTTTTCGGGTCGAAGATTATTGGTCAGTGACCGCTGAATATCAGGAAGGGTTTACTGCTCACTATTTTGGGACGGTGAGCGATTCTCCGACCGAGACGTTAGGCGATCAAACGAACAACCAGGATGTCCGAGCCGAAGAAACTAGTGAAGACGCGATCGATAGTCGCGAAGTTAAAAAAACTGAGTCTAAACGGGTCAATAGCCAAGCTGAAGCCGATCGAATCATCCAAATTGCTCAAGGCACAACCCATCAAATAGTGGAGTACAGCGGCAAAAAGACCAGCAAAAATCCACCGCCCCCGCTGATTACCAGCTCTCTGCAAAAGATTGCTGGGGTGCGACATGGGATTAATGCCAAGCGCATCATGGAAGTAGCCCAAAAGCTCTATGAGCGCGGCTTGATCACCTACATGCGAACAGACTCAGTGATGTTGTCGGCTGATTTTGCCGCCCAGGCTAGAGAGTGGTTGCTAGGATTCAAGCCTGCATCTGTGCCCAATAAACCAGTGCAGCATCGCAATAAAAAAGGCGCACAAGAAGCGCATGAAGCAATTCGACCTACTAATGTTGCCAGTACTCCCAAGGCTATTCAAAGCGATCTGAGCGATGAGGAATACAAAGTCTATTCTTTAATTTGGCGTAGAGCCGTTGCTAGTTTGTGTAGTCCGGCGATCTTAGATAAAACTCGGGTAGTCATTCAGTCTGGTGAAATTTTATGGGAAGCCAGGGGCAGTATTTTGCTAGAAGCTGGTTACACTTGGTGCTGGGATGACATCAGTAAAGATACTCAACTTCCTATTCTCCGACGCGGGCAACAGGTGCAGCCGCTCAAAATCGAGGCTGAAAAGAAGCAGACCAAACCACCGGCCAGGTTTACCGAGCCAACTCTGACTGAAAAACTGGAAAAATTGGGTGTGGGCAGACCCAGTACCTATGCCGGAATTATGTCTACTCTGCGAGATGGGGGCTATGTAGATTTTAAGGGAGAGAGCAACAAACCTAAAGTTCTGTGGCCTACTGTGATGGGAATTGAGACCGATCGAGTCCTGGCAAAAATTTTTCCCAAAATCCAAAATCCCAAGTTTACGGCGGCAATGGAAGAAGATTTGGATGCGATCGCCAAAGGCCAAAAAGACTGGCAAAAGTACTTTATTAGCTGGAATCAGGACACTCTCACCCCTGCTCTAGCCAATGCCAAGACTGCGATGAACTTGAGAGATACCCCCGCAGCTAGAGCTGAAGCTGAACTGCTCGGGGTGACTGAGTATCCATGTCCTTGTTGCCATCAGCCATTGAGCAAGTATAGTCATGTGAATCGCCAGGGAGCAAAGACAACCAAGCTGCTTTGTGCCGCCAAGCCTAAAGTAAAATGCCAAAAAGTCATTTATTATGCAACCAGTCGCGGCTACTGGAACCCCGACAGTGACCAGACATTAGGCGAAAATTTAGAGGTGTCTAACATTCCCTGTCCAAAATGCCAAAAGTTGTTACCTCAAGTACCAAAAACCTCTGGAGGCTTCTTTCTCAAATGTCAAACCAAAGCCTGCAAAGGTCTAGTGATGTTCCAGAATCAGGAGACTGGAGAGTGGTTTTCGCCCCAAAATAAGCAGTCAAAGAAAAAAACTAGCTCCAATGCTAGAAAGAAAAAGTAATTTCTCTAGCAAAGCAACCATACATTTTGTCCTGACTCCATCGATCGAAATCAGGTGATTTTCTTAATTACTCTACAGTTACAGATTTAGCTAGGTTGCGGGGTTGATCGACATCCAACCCACGCATCGCAGCAATATGATAGGACATCAGTTGCATTGGAATCACTGTCAATACTGGTGACAACAGTTCATCTACATGAGGGATCGGCAGCACCTTATCAAAGATTTCGGCGGCATCTTTGTCTTCTGCGGAAACTACCCCGTAGAGATGAGAGTCACGAGCCTTGGCTTCTTGAGCATTAGAAATTGCCTTTTCGTAGACAGTCCCAGGCACAGCTACCGCAACCACTGGCACCCTGGCATCTAGTAAGGCGATCGGACCATGTTTCATTTCGCCAGAAGGATAGCCTTCGGCGTGAATATAGCTAATTTCTTTGAGTTTTAAGGCACCTTCTAAGGCGATCGGGAAATTAATACCGCGCCCCAAAAAGATCACATCTTGAGTATCTAAGAAACTATGAGATAGTTCTTCGATATATTTTTCTTGGGATTCCAAAATAATCTCAATTTGCGAAGGCAGCTTTTTCAGGCCATCGATCAATTCCTGCAACCGTTGATTAGTGATGGTCTTGCGCCGATAGGCCATCTCTAACGACAAGAAATAGAAGGCCATCAACTGACCCATAAAAGTCTTGGTGGCTGCCACCCCAATTTCCATCCCGGCATGGGTGTCAATTACTGTCCCGACTAGGCGAGCAATCGCGCTATCGGTGCGGTTAGTTACGGCCATCACCCGTGCCTGCTTGGCTACAGGCTGATCTTTGCGGCGGGATATTTCAATTTCCAGCGCAGCCAAAGTATCGGCGGTTTCGCCTGATTGAGTAATGCCGATCGTCAGAGTATTGGCCATTACTGGTGGTGGAGCGTAGCGAAACTCTGAGGCATATTGAACAAAGGTAGGAATCTGTGCCAAATTCTCTAGCAAATAGCGACCCACCATGCCAGCGTGCAAGCTGGTGCCACAGGCTACGATTTGGATGTGTTCTAAATTTTCGTAAATTGATTCGGGTAAATCTAGCTTGAATGGAGATTTAATGCTTTCTACAGTCCAATCGGGATCTAGGTAAGTCTCCAGACAAGTTCGCACCACCGCTGGCTGTTCGTAGATTTCTTTGGCCATAAAATGCTTAAAACCCTGCTTTTCGACGGCGATCGGGTTCCAGTTTAAGGTGCGGGGATTTTTCTTAACTGGGTCGCCTTTAAAGTTATAGACTTGGTATCCTTCAGTCGTGAGTCGGGCAATTTCTTCGTTTTCGAGCTGCACTACCACCTGGGTATACTGGATCAGCGCGGGTGTATCAGAAGCGCAGAAAAACTCACCATCTCCAATGCCTAGTACTAAGGGGGCTTGTTGTCTGGCCACAATCAGTTCATCGGGGTAGTCTGCCGAAAGAACGGCGATCGCAAAGGCTCCTTCTAGTTGATGCACAGCCTTTTGGACTGCATCTAAGAGGGTGGCAGCACCTTGCTTGAAGCATTCGGCTAACAGGTGTGGGATAACTTCGGTGTCAGTATCGGAGCGGAACTCGTGCCCCTGAGCTTTGAGGCTATCGCGCAGTTCACGGTAGTTTTCAATAATGCCATTTTGCACCACCGCAATTCGACGGGCGGTATCGGTGTGGGGGTGTGCGTTGTATTCTTCGGGTTTGCCGTGGGTTGCCCAGCGGGTATGGCCAATGCCGATCGAAGATGAGTTGCTATTGGTTTCTAGCTTCACCCGCAGGTTTTGCAGTTTGCCTTTGGCACGAATACAATCGATTTTGTCCTGATCGATGGTGGCAATTCCAGCAGAGTCATAGCCCCGATATTCTAGCTTTTCTAAGCCAGATACCAAGATCGCTTGAGCTTGCTTCGTTCCGATATAACCAACGATCCCGCACATAAATATTTCTCTTTCGCAAATGCAAGTTTCATCTTAGTATGCCTCTGACCAGCTTAAATCGATCAAAGGCTACCAAAATGCTTTTTGATTAGTTATGTGACGCTTTGTCCGTGGCGCTGTTGGTGCCATTGCCAAGCGTGGCGGATGATTTCGGTGAGCTGAGGATATTTGGGTTGCCAAGCTAAAATTTGTTGGGCTTTGGCGCTGCTGCCCAGCAAAATTGGGGGATCACCAGCTCTTCGATCGCCGTATACCACTTTAATTTCTTTACCGGTGACAACTTTGGCGGTTTCGATTACTTCTTTTACCGAAAAGCCACTGCCATTACCCAAGTTAAACACCTGACTATCGCCGCCTTCGATCAGGTAACGTAGCCCCAATACATGGGCATCGGCGAGGTCGCTGACATGTATGTAATCACGAATGCAGGTGCCATCGGGGGTTTCGTAGTCGGTGCCGTAGACAGAAATACTTTCTCGTTTACCCAAAGCGGCGAATAAAATCAAAGGAATTAGGTGGGTTTCGGGGGTGTGGTCTTCGCCCAAACGGCCTTGAGGCTCGGCACCGGCAGCGTTGAAGTAGCGGAATCGGACAGATTTAAAGTTGTAGGCTCGATCGAAGTCCATCAATATCTGTTCTACCATTAGTTTGCTGCTAGCATAGGGGCTGATCGGAGCAAAGGGATGGTCTTCGACTAAGGGGGTGTATTGGGGCACGCCATAAACCGCACAGGTTGAGGAGAAGACGAATTTGTCGATCTGTGCTGCCCGCATGGCTTCTAGAAGGGTGAGGGTGCCAACGACGTTGTTACGATAATAGCTGGCTGGGTCGTCTACCGATTCGCCGACGGCAATGTAGGCGGCAAAGTGCATGACGGCGGTGATTTGATGTTCGCTAAACAGCCGATCGAGCAATGGTCGATCGAGGGTGCTACCTTCAATGACTTCTACTCGTAACACTTTTTCGACCAGTTTCCGGTGGCCATACTCTAGGCTATCCAAAATTACTACGTCGTAGCCAGCTTGTTTGAGGGCAAGGACAGCATGGGAGCCAATGTATCCGGCTCCGCCGGTTACTAAAATTTTGGGGTTAGGCATAAAATATCTAGGCGGTGATTATCAATCAATCTAAACACATGTTTTAGAAATTAATCCCCGAGAAATGTCGTAATGTTAGAATTCTGGTTTTTGAACATGTCTGTATTTTTTGCACTTATTCCGTTGCTTTTGACAAGCATTGGGCTATTTCTGAGTATTTGGGGTACGGTTCCGGCACCTAATATGACTTTGCTGCCGCTCAGTGTGGGTGCTCCAGAAATCTGTGTTTGGCTGTTGGGGTTTAATGCGATCGGCTTACTTAGCTATGGGGTTTTTCAGCAACCACAGTTGCCCATTGTTTTGCGTTGGTTGGGTCTGGGGTGTAGTGCGGTGAGTATTGCGCTGAATGCTCATCCACTATTGCAATTATCTAGGACGATCGAACTGGCTGATCGATCGATGAGTCAGGCTTTAGGCAATAACTATTTAGCTACTATCCCAGCAAATATCAGTGCTAGTTTTAGAACTCAGCCTTTTGATTTTTTAACTGCGTTACGAGGAATTAATTCGACTCCTGTTCGTAGTCACAAACGTATTCAATTTGCTGCTGATAAGTCATTGGCTCTCAATATCTATCAACCGCTAAATCCGGGGAAGTATCCGGGGGTGATTCAGATCTACGGTGGGGCTTGGCGATCTGGAAACTCTGATAATGATCAACAGTTTAGTCATTATTTGGCGAGTCGAGGGTATGTAGTGGTGGCGATCGATTATCGTCATGCGCCCCAGCATCGTTTTCCGGCGCAGTTAGATGATGTAAAGATGGCGATCGAGTATGTGCGCTCACATGCTCAAGATTGGGAGATTGATGGGTCGCGGTTGGGAATTATTGGTCGATCGGCGGGGGGACATTTGGCGACTTTGGCGGCGTATCAACCTGATGCTGAGCCGTTTCAGGCGGTGGTGAGTTACTATGGGCCGGTGGATCTAACTGCGGGGTATGCTGATCCACCGGTGCCAGACCCGATCGATTCGCGGCAGGTGATGCGCGATTTTTTGGGTGGTACGCCAGCGGAGTTACCGGAGCTGTATAAACGGGCTTCGCCGGGACTATTGGTGAATCGGCGGTTGCCGCCGACGCTGTTGGTTTATGGTGGTCAAGATCATTTGGTGGAGGCGCGGTTTGGCCGCAAGTTGGCCAAAAATTTGCAGTCTTTTGGTACGCCGACGGTGTTTATCGAAATTCCTTGGGCAAACCATGCTTTTGATGCGATTTTTAATGGTACCAGTAACCAATTGGCGCTTTATTATACGGAGCGTTTTTTAGCTCGATCGCTCTATTATTAATTTTTTGATTGAGTGGTGTTTTTCTCTGTTACGCAGGGAAAACTACTAAGTGTAGAGCAAAAAATACAATCAATATGTACGTTAATAATCGTAGTTTACTGGTGCGCAATCTGGCTTTAGCAACTGCTAATGGTGGTATTACGCTGGTGATTTTGTTGATCGCGCCTTTGGGGCTGGCGGCGGTGATTATCAACACGGTGCTGATTACAATTTCGACTTTTGTGACGGCTACGGCTGCCGATCGAGTAATCAAATATTTACAGCCAGCTCAGCCGCCCAGAAATGCCGCTTTTGGCGAGGCTGATGATTATGAGCCAGAGCCAGCGACTTTGAGCAATCGATCGAACCGCAGAGATTTGCGACGCTAATGCGGACTCTTTATCTTTCGCAGCAGGGCTGCTATTTGTCGTTGCAGCAAGAGCAGCTTGTTATTCAACGGAATAAGCAAGAGGTGCAGCGGGTGCAGTTGCCTTTAATTGAGCAGATTTTGGTTTTTGGCAACAGTCAAATTACGACTCCGGCGGTGCGGGCTTGTTTGCAGCGCAATATTCCGATCGGCTATCTATCGCGGTTGGGCTATTGTTATGGGCGCACGCTGTCGATCGAGCGGGGTTATCGGCAGTTGGCGCGTTATCAGCAGGAGCTGTTGGCTGCCGATCGGCTGATTGTGGCACGCAAGATTGTGCAGGCGAAGATTCAGAATGGGCGGACGCTGTTGCTACGGCAGCAGCGTAAGGCTAATACTGTTGATTTAACGGTGGCGATCGATCAGCTTCAGCATTTTTCTGGTCAGGCTTTGCAGGCCGATAATATTGCGCGGTTGATGGGTATTGAGGGGGTGGCGGCGGCTACTTATTTTGGCGGGTTTGGGGAGTGTTTGGCTAATGCCGATTTTGCTTTTATTGCTCGGAGTCGTCGCCCGCCAGGAAACCCGGTGAATGCGCTGCTTAGCTTTGGTTATCAGGTGGTTTGGAGTCATTTGTTGACTTTGGTGGAACTACAGGGGCTTGATCCTTATTCGGGCTGTTTGCATCAAGATTCCGATCGACATGCGGCTTTGGTTTCTGATTTAATTGAGGAGTTTCGATCGCCGATCGTCGATTCTTTGGTGTTGTATTTGGTGAATCGCCGCATGATTAGTGCGGCTGATGATTTTGAGTATCGCGATGGGGGTTGTTTTTTGAATGAGTCTGGTCGCAAGAAGTATTTGGGGGCTTTTTTGCAGCGGATGTCGGAAGAGGTGGGTGGTGCTGATCAGCAGCCGCGCTGGGATTTATTGAATCGGCAGGTGAAGCTGTTTAAGCAGTTTGTGTATCAGCCGACTTATCACTATGAGCCTTAT
>JAYUSV010000335.1:0-4948 GCA_043755495.1 Synechococcales cyanobacterium | reverse complement strand
ATACTTTGGTCAACATTGGCTCTACTGCACTGACCTTAAATGGTTTTAGCCTCACTAACGGTATTGAACAAATCAATGGTAATAATCAAGCAATTCTTGGCAATAACAACGCTAATGTGCTGAATTTCAGTGGGGTGAGTCTCAACAACGTCTTATTTATTAGTGGTGGAACTAGCGACGACTCCATTACTGGTAACAGCGCTAATAACGACCTGCGGGGCAATAATGGTGATGACACCATTGATGGTGGTGCGGGCAACGATTGGCTAGATGGTGGCTCCCAAAACGACAGCTTGCTGGGTGCTGCTGGTGATGACACAATCATTGGTGGCAGTGGCAACGACAATCTCGATGGTGGCGAAGGCAACGACACTTATAATGTTGTTGGCAACCAAGCCGAGTTTGATACCTTTGCTGATTCTGGTACTAGTGGTACCGACACCATCAGTAACCTTGCTGGCACAGCTCTGACTCTAAACGGCTTTGCCCTCAACAACGGTATTGATGTTATCAACGGTAACAATCAGGCGATTATTGGCAATAATAGTGGTAACGCTTTCAACTTTAGTGCCGTTACCTTCAATAATGTTTCGTTTGTGAGCGGTGGTAATGGCGACGACTCAATTGTTGGCACTGCCCTTAGTGATAATTTACAAGGTGGTGCTGGTAATGACACCATTAGCGGTGGTGCTGGAGCCGATCGACTAGATGGTGGCTCCCAAAACGACAGCCTACTGGGTGGCATCGGTGACGATACCTTAGTTGGTGGCACTGGCAACGACACTCTTGATGGTGGAGAAGGCAGTGATACTTACGAAGTAGCCATCACTCAAGCTGAGTTCGATTTCTTCACTGATACTGGTGCTAGTGGTAATGACACCTTACGAAATACTGGTAACAGTTCGCTGACGCTCAATGGTTTCAGTATCACTAATGGCCTAGAGTTTGTTGATGGTAATAATCGATCGATCCTCGGTAACAACAGTAACAACGACTTCAATTTCAGCGCTGTGACACTTTCTAATGTGCTGTTTGTTGATGGTGGCAATGGCAACGACTTCTTTGTTGGTTCGACAGCATCTGATAACTTGCGCGGTGGCAATGGTAATGACACCATCGATGGTGGCAACGGAGCTGATAACCTCTTTGGTGGCGCTGGTAATGATTCCTTCATTTTCAATAGCTCCAGCACAGGCATTGATACCATCAACGACTTTACGATCGGTGGTGATACCTTACGAATTTCTAGTGCTGGCTTTGGTGGTACTGGAGTTGTGGGTGCTGTTGGGGCACTTGCTGCTGCCAGGTTTACCACCGGGACTGCGGCAACTACTGCTGCCCAACGCTTTGTTTACGACAATGCTTCTGGTTCCTTGTTCTTTGATATTGATGGCAATGGATCTGCCGCTCAGGTTCAGATTGCTCTTCTCAATAGCAGACCTGCTCTAAACAGTAATAGTTTCTCGATTTTCTAAAATGTTGTGATTGTATTCATTGGTTATTGAACGACAGTTAAGCAAAAGCACCCCAGTCAATATCAGACTGGGGTGCTTTCTACTGGACTTCTTCTAGTTCACTCAGTCGAAAAGTGACCATCTTATCCCAGTTACCTCCTTCAAAAATCACCGCTGCCTTACCATCGGTGATCCTTTGGACAAAACCTTGAAAGTTATAGTAGGTATCAGTTTTATTGGTGATCTTGACCACCGAGCCGGGAAGAATCATAATTGCTCGAATTTTTAATGATTACCATCACATCTTAAGCGATTCTCGTCTCCTGAAGCCAAACAACATCCTTTCTTGGCATCTTGTTGCCTGAGTAGCCCTTAAACTTACTCAGCTCACACCTATCATTGTGAGCTTATGCAAACGGATAACCAGATTTGGTGCTCTCAGTTAATCACTTCGTCCGTACTTTATTTGTAATTTGCCGTAGTATATTTGCTCACTTTTTAGTATGGCCGGTTGGTAAACTCTCTGCTGTTTTACGGTTAATCGTAATTTCAACTTGTACCATCAGACATTAGAATAGGCGAAGGCTGTAATTTTTCATCACTTTTTTCAGTGTCTGGCCACAAGACTTTTTATCTATTTCACTCTCTATACATGTATGCAGTCCATGTTTCGTAAACTTCGCGCCGCTCGTCCAGTTGTCAGTCGCAAGGAATCGCCGCGCCCTCCTCGTCGGTTTTCCCTGACTTGGATGCTGACTGTCCCATTTATTTTGCAACTTGGTTTGGTTGTAGGCCTAGTTGGTTATCTTTCTTATCGGAATGGTCAACAAGCAGTCGAAGACTTGACTAATCAGTTGATGGATTCAGTAGGTATGCGGGTAGAGCAAAAGCTCAACAGTTACCTCTCGCTGCCTTGGTTGGTAAATCAGAGCAACCGAGATGCTGTGTTGCGAGGAGCAATAAATTTAGATTTCACCCGATCGCCAGATGTGCCACCAACATCATCGACCACTCAGCGAGAGCAGTACCTATGGCAGCAAATGCAGTTATTCCCGGCTTTAGCTTGGATTTCTTTAGGAACTGAGACCGGTGACACGATAGGAATTTGGCGATCTGATAAGCAAGAAAAGCTCCAGTTCTCGATCGCTAATCGATCGACTCAATATTTTGGCACTTACTACGCTACTAATGACCAAGGATTACGAACTACTCAACTCAAGGTAGAAAAACCGGCATTTGATCCACGGACTCGTCCTTGGTATCAAGCCGCAGTAAATGCTAAAGATGGTATCTGGACTAGTATTTATCCTGGGTTTACACCGGGCACGATATTTATCGCTGCTAGTCAGCCTTTGCATGATCGTACTGGTAAGTTAGTAGGTGTTAGTGGTGTGGATGTGTCGCTATCAGGAATTCAAAAATTTCTGGCCGCAAATCCCGTCAGCCCTACCGGCCAGGTATTTTTGGTAGAAAAGTCTGGGTTGTTGGTAGCTAGCTCCAGCCAAGAATTACCATTTCGTCAACTGGCTAATAAATCTCCACAACGTATTGATGCTTTACATAGTGAAACGTCTTTAATTAATTATACTGCGCGGTTTGTGAATCATAAATTCGGTGGTTTTCAAGCTATTCAGCACACCCAGAATTTTCAGTTTGATCATGCTGGGGAGCACTATTTTGGCCGGGTGTTGTCTTTTACTCATGAGCAGGGATTAGATTGGTCGATCGTGATTGTGGTACCGGCAGCGGATGTGATGAATAAAATTCGAGCTGGTACCAATCTGACGATTGGGTTGTGCTTATTAGCAGCAATTTTAATCATTGTTTTGAATACTTATTTGGGCAGGTGTCTGGCCAAGCCCATTATGGATTTAAGTCAAGCTAGTCAAGATATTATCCAGGGAGATTTTAGCTATAAGCCACAATCCAACCATCCCAATGTGCATGAAATATCAAATTTGGCAGCTTCGGTTGGCCAGATGAGTCAAGAAATTCAAGAATCTCGTCAGCAGTTAGAAGAATATTCTCGATCGCTGGAGCAGCAGGTCATTAATCGAACTCAGGCTTTAGAAGCAGAAATCGGACGAAGATCGGCGGCGGAGGAGGCGTTGCAACAAGTGAATAAGGAGTTGGCGGCAATCGCCTATTTAGATAGCCTAACTCAACTTGCTAATCGGCGACAGTTCGATGATCGGCTGCTGCAA
The DNA here is from genome assembly GCA_043755495.1 of Synechococcales cyanobacterium. Classification (GTDB taxonomy): domain Bacteria; phylum Cyanobacteriota; class Cyanobacteriia; order Cyanobacteriales; family Chamaesiphonaceae; genus JAAFHZ01. Next base: position 1,290 of record JAYUSV010000335.1, on the reverse strand, counting down.
GAATGGCGCAGGCTGCAACGAGAAAAATCACCACTGTCAATCATTATGTGTGATGTAGATTATTTTAAACAATATAACGATACTTACAGTCATTGTGGTGGCGATGATTGTTTGAAGGAAGTGGCTAAGGCGATCGAGGCTTCGGCTAGGCGGGCAGCAGATTTGACAGCACGCTATGGGGGTGAAGAGTTTGTGGTGCTGTTACCCAACACGCCTTTGACCGGGGCTTTGGAGGTGGCTAAGTTAATTCAACAGCGAGTGAAGTCTTTACAAATGCCTCATGCTAAATCGGCGGTTAGTGAATATGTGACACTGAGTTTTGGAGTGTCTAGCATTATTCCCACTGACGCTACAACTCCAGAAGAACTGCTATTGAGAGCCGATCAAGCTTTGTATCAGGCGAAGCAGGCTGGGCGTAATCAAATAGTGATCAGTAGTTTTGCTGGCTAAAAAAATCATGGCCACAGTCGAAGAGGGTATCGCAGTGTGGAAAGAAAGCCGCTGTCTCAAGACAGCGGCTTCCTTTTAACCTATTAAATGAAATGACTATTCAGCAGCGCTGAAAGCTGGTGCTTCATCATTCACCGGCAATGCTGGTGGATGAGTGGCAGTAACAAAGGCTTTGCCTTCTTCATCTAGATCCACAATGCCAGAATCTCCTTCTTTCAGGCGACCCGAGAGCATTTCTTCAGCCAAGATATCTTCCAAAAGTCGCATAATGGCACGACGTAAAGGACGGGCACCATAAGCTGGGTTGTAGCCTTCTTCGATCAACCGATCTTTGAACTTAGCGGTGACTTCTAAAGACATCCCTTGCTTGGTCAAGCGTTGGAACAAGTCTTTCAGCATGATGTCGGCAATGTTGCGAACTTCGTCCTTGGTGAGCTGTTGGAAGACAATGATTTCGTCCAAACGGTTCAAGAACTCAGGGCGGAAGTAGTTCTTCAGCTCTTCGTTCACCAAGTTCTTAATCCGGTTGTAAGTAGCTTCAGTTTTGTTATCTTCAAACTCAAAGCCCAAACCACCGCCGCCTTTCTCGATTACTTTAGAACCGATGTTAGAAGTCATAATCAGCAGAGTGTTCTTGAAGTCTACCGTGCGGCCTTTAGAGTCAGTCAGACGACCGTCTTCTAAGATTTGCAGCAGCATGTTAAAGATATCGGGGTGAGCTTTTTCGATTTCATCGAATAGCACTACGGTGTAAGGGCGACGACGGACGGCTTCGGTAAGCTGACCACCTTCGTTAAAGCCCACATAGCCAGGAGGTGAACCAATCAGTTTAGAAACTGT
>JAYUSV010000334.1:0-4949 GCA_043755495.1 Synechococcales cyanobacterium | reverse complement strand
AGCAATACCCGGCGGAGATCGATCGATATCATTTATATGTGGGAATGAGCTGCCCTTGGGCACATCGCACCCTGGTGGTGCGGGCGCTGAAAGGATTAGAGAATGCGGTGTCGGTGACAACAGTGTTGGCTTCGGCGGAGTCTGGGGGGTGGGTGTTGCCGGATAGGAGCCAGACTTTGGCTGATGTGTATAGATTGGCTCAGCCAGATTATCAGGGACGCTGCACAGTGCCGATGCTGTGGGATAAGCAGACTAAGAACATCGTGAACAACGAAAGTTCTGAAATTATTGTGATTTTGAATTCGGCTCTGAATGAGTTTGCCCAGCATCCTGAGCTAGATTTGTATCCAGAAGATTTAAAGTTACAGATCGACCAGTGGAATGAAAAAATCTATGGCTCAGTAAATAATGGCGTGTATCGCTGTGGCTTTGCCCAAACTCAGGCAGCCTATGATGTGGCCTGTGAGGAATTATTTACGATGTTGGATGAACTCGATCGATCGCTGTCAACTACTCGATATTTATGTGGAGATCGGCTGACTCTGGCTGATGTGCGACTGTTTACCACCCTGGTTCGGTTTGATATTGCTTATTTTGGCTTGTTTAAGTGCGATCGGCATCGCATCCAAGACTATCAGTATCTCGGAGCATATCTGCGCGATCTATATCAACATCCCGGTATTGCCGACACTTGTGACTTAGAGAGTATCAAGCGAGATTACTATGGTAATTTGTTTCCATTGAATCCAAGTGGAATTATTCCTGCGGGTAGTGGGTTTGAGGGGTTATTGCAAGTACACGATCGGAAATCATTGGTAGTGGATGAGGGTGATCAATGCGATCATTAGAAATATTCAAATCTAGGCTTTCCATCATGTGGCGTGTAACAATTCAATGTTCTGACGATAGCTGGCGGGTACAGGGTGCCACCTTTAAAATTATTGCTGATAAGTATCCGGCGACCTTGCTCTCTTCTAAGAAAATGCCGGGAGACGATCGACGGATTATGGCTTACCAACTCGAAGATGTGAGTGATGCAGAGAGCTTTGCCGAAGAATGTTCCGCTCTAGAGGGCTTTGTGGCAACATTTGAATCATTATAATCTAACCAAGAAATGGTTTTTGTCTCCCTAATCTGATCCTCAAAGTCCCCCCTACTTTATTACTTGCAATGCTAACTAAGAAAGTGTTGCAAGCTTTTTATTAAAACAAAATTTTGGCATTTGTATCAGAGACAACAAAAAGCCGCGTTGCATAAAAAAGAGCTTGTAAATATCTCTTGGTGGTAAAGTTGTTAAATCTCAATCTCTGATTGTCATATAACTATCAATTTACTAACGGGGGGAACTCGGTCACCGAGTAATTATGCAAATACTCAAAAATTTATTATCGATGATCACTGACGATGAAAAATTCTTGCATGGATTAAAAGTCCTTGAAGGATGGGTTTCTAAGTTACTTTCTGTTGGGATGATTCTGGTAACATTTGCTTCGATCGGGCACCTGGGATATTCACTGGTCGAGACCTTACTTACAGTTCAAGACTACTATGACAATGATGGCTTCAACAAAAAACTATTTCAGTTGTTTGGTTTGTTTCTGAATGTACTAATTGCGTTGGAAATATTAGAAAATATCACAGCTTATCTCAAGAAGCATGTCATTCAAGTTGAACTGGTACTTGTCACCTCCTTAATTGCGGTATCCAGAAAAATTATTATCTTAGATTTAGAGAAGAAAGATAGTGAAGATTTAATTGCTTTGGGAGTAGCAGCCCTCGCTCTATCAGTAAGCTATTTGATCATCCGCCTCTCTAATCGCGGTAACAAACATTGAGAACTGGTTAGGTTGTGCACTTTACTGGTAGGCTGTCGCTGGTGCTGATTGCAAAAACTTTATGTCTTACCAAACCATCGTCTTAAAGAATAGACTCTACCTGAGCGGGCTAATCACTTTAATACTTTTGCCGCTGCCAGCTCAGGGGCATCAGGTCAAAACAGATGCTCAAGTAGGAGCCACAATTCACTTAGAGCCAGACGATCGACCAAAGTCTGCGCAGCCAACCAAGATCTGGTTTGCTCTTACCAAAAAAGGCGGTACTGCGATTCCGCTCAAAGATTGTCAATGCCAACTGCAAATCAAGCAGTTACCAGGAAATCAAAAGCTATCAATACCACAATTGCAGGTTATTAATGCCGAAAAGTATCAAGATATTTCCAGTGTCATAGTATTTTTTCCACAGCCGGGGGCATACACCTTAGAACTTACTGGCCAACCAGTAAAAGCTGGAGACTTTCAGCCATTTCGGCTAGAGTTCAACACCACTGTGGCCATAGGCACTCCACCAGTCACAGTACCTGAAGCAATTTCAGAGGGCAAAACTGATCCGAAGATTCAGAAGCCCGATCACCAGAATAAATTGCCGATTGCCATGCTCGGGACGATTAGCGTCATAGCAGTTGGAATCGTTGGAATCGTCTGTTTGCGAAAATGGCTGCGTAATTAGTAATAAGCCATATTTCGACCCATAGTCATAGATTTTGGATGAAACTTAATTAATTTATCTGTTTTCTCTATACATAGATAGACTAATGAGTTAAGCTATTGTCTGAAAAGAAAAAATCTATGATCTTGATGATACAAGATCTGACAACATGACAGTTTCCCGCACAATTTGCCTGGGTTTTATCGCCGTTATCTTGGCTGGCACTACTCTGTTAATGATGCCCTTTGCTACTCAGGGTGATCAATGGGATAACCCAATTACTGCTTTGTTTACGGCAACTTCGGCAGTATGTGTTACCGGGCATGTGGTGGTCGATACGGCCACCCATTTTTCCAGGATGGGTCAGTTTGTTATTATGCTCTTAGTACAGATTGGTGGACTGGGTTATATGACTGTCACCACCTTTTTGCTGCTGTTGCTGGGTCGCCGCTTTGGCCTCAAGGACAAAATTGCCATTCAACAGGCTTTAGACCGTCGATCGCTTCAAGGTAGTAGTCAAATTTTGCGATCGATCGTAGCAACCACTTTGATTTTTGAGTTAACCGGCGCTTTTTTACTATTGTTAGAATTCGTACCTAGGGTAGGCTGGTCGCAAGGACTGTGGTTTGCAATTTTCCATAGTGTTAGTGCTTGGAATAATGCTGGCTTTGCACTGTTTTCAGATAATTTGGTGAGCTATCAGGGTTCGCTACTGCTAAATATGGTAATTACGGGCTTAATTATTTTTGGTGGCATTGGCTATGAGGTAATTTTAGAGTTGTTTTTGATGTTGCGAGAGCGAGTTACTCGTAGCTCTATTCGAACGGTTCGATCGCTGAATTTCCGGGTTGCTATTAGCACTACAATCTTTTTGCTGTTGGGGGGCACATTGACTATTTGGCTGATTGAAATGCGTAATTCTCAGACGTTGGGTACAGTTGGAATTGGGCAACAGCTACTGGCAGCTTGGTTTCAGGCTGTAACTAGTCGCACAGCGGGTTTTAATACTATTGACATTTCTAAAATGACTACTGCAGGACTATTTATTACGATTGGCCTAATGTTAGTAGGGGGTTGTCCTGGTGGGACTGCGGGTGGTATCAAGACTACTACGGCCAGGATATTAGCCAGCAGTACTTATGCTGTTTTGCAAGGTAAGGAATCGGTGGTGCTATATCGTCGCCAAGTGCCTAATACTCTGATTTTAAAAGCGATCGGGGTAACTTTTGGTTCGATGATGACGGTAATTTGTGCCACCATCACAATTTCGCTGGTAGAACCGCCAGAGTTAAACTTTATTCAGATTTTGTTTGAGGTAGTCTCGGCTTTTGGCACCGTGGGCCTTTCGATGGGGATCACTGCGGACTTGACCCCGGTGAGTAAATTGGTGTTAGTGGCAACGATGTATGTTGGAAGAGTGGGGATTTTATTGCTGATTGCAGCGCTGCTGGGCGACCCTAAATCTACGGCTATTCGTTACCCAGAGGAGTCGCTGTTGGTGGGATAATGTATTCACCAGTTCAATATAAGCTCATTGGTCATCCCGCTTGGCTTGAATGACTACTGTAGCTTCACTGGTTCAAGAATAAAATGCTGATACCATATCAAAATCCTTCTATCAATAAAAACCATGTCTAATTCTTTTACTCAGCCAGCCTTGAATTTTTTCCAAAGCCTAAAACCTAACAATAAACGTCAGTTTGCTGTGATTGGCTTAGGTCGTTTTGGGCGTGCTTTATGTGAAACCTTAAATCGATCGGGGTATGAAGTTTTAGGCACAGATATAGACAGTAAAAGAGTAGCAGATATTTTAGCAGCAGGCGTGGTTTCTCACGCTGTGCAGCTAGATTCTACTGATCCACTGGCGCTACAAGAAGCCGGAGTTTTTGAGTTTGATACGGTGATCATAGCAATCGGCAACTATTTACAAGAGAGTATCATTACCACTCTGAATGTAAAAGAAGCTGGGGTATCTCAAGTAATTGCCAAGGCTTCCTCTGATGTTCATGCCAAGCTGTTGCAAAAAGTGGGTGCTGATCGAGTAGTGTTGCCAGAATATGAAGCGGGCTGCGATTTGGCTCACAAGCTTACCAAGCCCGGAATTTTTGATCGTTTTGACCTGGATGCTGATCATAGTATTGTAGAAATTAAAGTTCCGTCTTCTTTTCAGGGCAAAACTATTGTAGAATTGCAGTTGCGCAAAGACTATGGTTTGAATGTTTTAGCAGTTGGTCAAGCCCAAAAGTTTGATATCAATCCTCAGCCTGATCGACGGCTGTGTAAAGATGATTTGTTGATAGTAATTGGAAATAAGTTAGATATCGATCGACTGCCTCTATGACTTTATTTGGGATTTCTAGACTTAGTCTACTCCCTTCCCGTCATAAGAATATAGACGGAATGCGTGGGTAAAAGCCTTGCTCAGAGCCAAAAAAGATCCATGTTCTTCTAGCGGGAAGGGAGTA
>JAYUSV010000333.1:0-4957 GCA_043755495.1 Synechococcales cyanobacterium | reverse complement strand
TTTTATTACTTGTGATGCAGCAGTATCTACTAACCTGTGGCAGCAAATGCTGGTGCGTGCTGTAGACAAGTCTTTTAATCAAGTAACAGTGGATTGTGATACTAGTACTAATGACTCTTTGATTGCTTTAGCTAATGGCCAGTCCCGTACTCAGGCAATTATTGAAGCAGGAGAATCTGCTGACCAGTTAGAAGCAATGTTAACCGAGGTTTGTCAATATTTGGCTAAGGCCGTGGCTCGAGATGGAGAAGGGGCGACTTGTTTGGTGGAAATCCAAGTCAATGGTACCCATACTGACATAGAAGCTCGCAAGATCGCTTTGACTGTAGCGGGTTCGCCGCTAGTGAAATCAGCCATCTTTGGTAGAGATCCTAACTGGGGCCGATTGGTAATGGCCGCAGGTCGAGCGCAGGTACCCTTCGACCAAAATGAATTGCGGATTCAGCTGGGAGACTTTGTGTTGATGGAACATGGTCAGCCTTTAGAGTTCGATCGAGCAGCAGCTAGTGACTATTTACAGGCAGCAGCAGCAGGTGAGTACTTGAAAACCGACACGGTGCTAATTAAAATTGGGGTAGGTCAAGGTCATGGGGTGGGTATAGCTTGGGGCTGTGATTTGAGCTATGACTATGTAAAAATCAATGCTGAATATACTACTTAGCGAGTGAGCGAAATCTTAGATTTACGGAGCTTATCCTTAACTTTAGCTAACTTAGACTGCCACCAGAGAGCCTGAATTCGCCAACTTGTCAGTGGTTGAATATCTGGGCTATGATTTTCTTGATAGTCAAAAAAATTATTAATTTCTAGTAAAGTAGACTGCCAACGCTGAATGATCGACCTTTCTTGATAAGGCTGCCAAAATTCCATTGGTAGCGGTGCTGGTGGCTGGGTCAAGCTATGTAAAATTCGCTGCACATCGTAGCCCGTATTGTAGACACCAATCTTTTGGCAGTTAAAGCCCGGATCTAAATAGTCTGCCAAAGCGTGGTTCAAACTAGAAAACACTTGACAACCACAGGCCATCGCCTCCAAAGGCGGCAACCCAAAGCCTTCAGTTAATCCTTGCATCGCCCAGTATTCTGCCGAATCATAGAGGTAAACTTTTGATCGATTAAAAACTCCAGCCAAGTCATCTACAAAGCCATCCAAAACTTTTAAATTACAGCGATCGCTCAAAGCCGGAATCAGGGATTTACGCAGATAGTTAGAAGTCTTGCGTACCTGCACCAACACATCAATATCCCGGTCTTGCTGTCGATCGGTAAACTCTGGAGAAATTTCGTTGGGCAGATAATACAGCGGTGAATGAGGAGCCTGCTGTCCCCAATACCCCAACGTATTACGGCTTACGGTCACAATGGGAACATGGTTATCTAACCTAAAGCCATAGTTGCTGCTGTGGGCATGGTATATCACATGATGTCCTTGCAGTTGTTTGACCAACTTGGGCACATCAAACCCCCAACTCACCACAAAAATTTGGTTCGATCGCGGCTCTGCTGCTAGCAAATCTGGTAAAAATAGTTTGTCTGATTCTCGCTGTCGGTAGGTGACGATGGCGGCTTCGGTAATTTGTTGAGCCAATTTCATGGCCTTCATCTCTGCTACCAAACCGCCACAAAAATACTTTTGGGTGGTTCCTGGTAGTAAAAAAAGCAATGTGCGTTGGACAGATGCCATAGCTCAAATGGTAAGAATATCTTAGTCATTGTATAGCAATGGTAATCATCCGCTAAAAATTTGTCGAAGAATGAAAATGTAGATGGCAATGAGCAGCTTGGCTGACTAGTCCGACAGCATGCTGATGGGTATGGTGTTCATCATGTATATGATCGTGTTGGTGCCATTGCCCCTGCTGCAAACTGGTTAACATTTTTTGGGGCTGCAAAGCCAACCAGACAATGATCAGCAGCAGGAAACCAACTAAACTACTCACTCCAAAATTATATTTAGGTAGATATTGCCCCAAAAAACCCGCTAGTGGATAAGAAAATGCCCACCACAGGTGGCTCCAGGCAAAGTGAGCACCATAAACTCGGCCTTGAATTTCGGTAGATACCCGATCGGCGATTAAATTTTGCACCGTCACATTAACCAAGGCTTGACCAGATCCAGCGATCGCCCACAGTATTAGTAAACCCCCTAAATTCACCAAGTTTGCGGGCAGTACAGCTAAAGTCATCAAAAGTGCTGCCCCACTTATCAATAGAATTAGACTAACTTTCTGTTTCAGATAACTATGACTAATTGCGGCTATCGTTGCCCCCATCCCAAACGCAGCCATCACCCAACCATATTCAATTTTGCCGCCATACAGCGATCCTTGAACATGACCAACCGTATTTACCAGAATCTCTGCACCGGCGATCGCCGTAATTAACTGCAACGCCAGGGCATAGCGAAGAGGTGCATCAGCAAATAGGCAAATGGTGCCCAGCCGAATATCAGCAATGGTTTGAGCAAATGTTTTCGGGGCTGCCGAATTTTGAGGGACAATTAGTTTGCGGGGTAAAGTGGCAATTAAAATTGCTGCCAGTAAAAAAGTAATGCCATCTAACCAAAAAACTTGCCGAGTGCCAACAAATGCTGCTATACTGCCAGCAAGTGCCGGGCTAATTACTCCCAAGAGCTGGGAAGTAGTGGCCGATAAAGAGATTGCCTGGGATCGATCGGCATCCGTAGTTACCAGCGGAATAGTGGCAGTATGAGTTGGAGCAAAAAATGCATAAAAAACGTTAAGCATTAATACAACTACATAAATCTGCCAAATCTGAGTAACAAAAGGCAGCAAGCAAACTACGATCATCCGGGCTAGGTGAGTGAATGTCATTAATTGCTTGCGATCGTAGCGGTCAGCAAATACCCCAGCGATCGGTGATAACAGTACAAACACCAGTACCCTAATAGTCAAGGCCACCGCTAAAACTTTTCCAGACTGCTCTCCCGCCAACTCAAAAGCCAGTAATGCTAATCCTAGCCATGTCAAAGTATCCCCAATCAAGTTAATCGTTTGAGCCAGGTATAATCTGGCAAAGATAGGATTGCTTAAACCTTGTAACCATTGAGGATATTTTTTCATTTTCACCAGCTTTAGAAACCGTGTAGATTTTTCGTCAGTAGTGCTTTCACTTTAATTCCTGAAAAAATAATTTTGCCAGAGAAAAATAAAATACTTACATCTGTATTTTGCTGGTGATTAAAAAATCAATATCCGTAATCAATTTTGCACAATCTCGGCTATGCTATGTAGGTCAACAACATTTAGATAGCAATTTTTTGCTAACTCGGGGAAAGATTGGTGAAAGTCCAGCACTGTCCCGCAACTGTGATAAAGAGAATGTTCTCTTAGAGTCAGAACACCCGAATTTGTGACAGTTAATTTGCTTCTGCGAGGTACGGATGCGTAAAAATAATAAACTGCGAAAAGCTTTGAGCTTACTCGCAATGGTTGGCTTAAGTGCTTATTTAGTTTTGGCTGGAGCAGCTCCAGCCCAAGCAATGCATATTATGGAAGGCTATTTGCCACCAGTTTGGGCGCTATTTTGGTGGGTAGCATTTTTGCCATTTTTTGCTTGGGGTCTGCGATCGCTGGTTAAGATAACCAAAGAAAATCCTGATCTGAAATTACTTTTAGCCTTGTCTGGGGCTTTTGCTTTTGTACTTTCGGCCTTAAAAATTCCTTCGGTAACAGGAAGCTGCTCTCACCCTACCGGTACTGGCTTGGGTGCAGTGTTATTTGGGCCCAGTGTCATGTCAGTTTTGGGTGCAATGGTGCTGGTATTTCAGTCCTTGCTGTTAGCCCATGGCGGTTTGACTACCTTGGGTGCCAATGCCATTTCAATGGCCGTGGCGGGCCCATTTGCTGCTTACTGGATTTATCATGCCGTGCTCAGAATGAGTGGCAGTTATGGCATCGCAATTTTTTGTGCCGCTGCTTTAGGTGATTTGGTTACCTATGTGGTGACAGCTATCCAGTTATCTATAGCCTTTCCTTCTCCGGCGGGCGGTATCTTAACCTCATTTATTAAGTTCGGCGGTATTTTTGCTATCACCCAAATACCTTTAGCCATTAGTGAAGGTCTTTTGACCGTGTTGGTATGGAATTGGCTGCGTCAGTATAACTCTGAAGAATTAAACACCCTAAAATCGGTATCTGTGAGGAGTAATGAATCGTGAAGGATAAATTTTCTGATGCACCAAGTAAAGCTAAGCCGTTGGTGAGTAAAAAATTACAAAACTGGTTGCTAATTGGTGGGGTGGTGTCTCTGACACTTTTGCCACTATTTATAGTTAAAGAAGGCAAGTTTGGTGGTGCTGATGATCAGGGTAAAGAGGCTATTATTGTAATTCAACCGAACTATAAACCTTGGTTTGAATCTATACTTACGCCGGCTAGTAGCGAAATTGCCGGTTTGCTGTTTGCCTTGCAGGCGGCATTAGGTGCAGGAGTTTTAGGGTATGCGATCGGCTGGTATAAGGGCAAGCACGAAAGCCGAGGTTCTGAGCGCGAGTGAATACTCAACTCGATGCACTGGCTTATGGTAATGCTTTAAAAACATTGCCTCCCGCACAAAAGCTCTGTTTTGCCATAACTTTGCTAGTCATGGCGATGTTTGTGCACCCTCCTATCCATTTAGCAATTTTTGTCTGGCTCGCCATATGGGTGGTGGGTTACGCCAAAATCCCTGGTAAATTTTATTTGGCCATGCTGGTGGGGGTAATGTCTTTTTTGATCACTAGCTTACCGGCGATCGCCCTCAATTTTGCGTCACTCACACCGGTTGACTCTCTTTGGAGTTGGCCGCTATGGGGCGGGAAAATTTATCTTAGTACTAGCGGATTACAGCAGGCTTTAGGCATCTTCTCCCGGTCTTTAGCCAGTACGGCAGCACTGTTTTTCATTATTTTGACGGTGCCTTTTGCCGAACTGGCTGTGGTATTAGAGCAAATTAAG
>JAYUSV010000332.1:0-4964 GCA_043755495.1 Synechococcales cyanobacterium | reverse complement strand
TAGAGCTTTTAATGCCAGCGATCGCTGTCAAAAAACTGTTAGTAGAAGTGGAATCCAAACGCTCATTGCTAGAATCTCAGGGATTCAGATTGGAACTAATACAGATTCAAATATAATACCTAGTGCAATGTGATGCAAGATGTGAGGATACTCACTAAGCTTAGCTAGCTGCAATACCGCCTTGATCAACTGATCACCAGATAGTTGGAAGAATGGATCTTCACCACCTTTACCACCATTCAGACTGAAGTTGCTATTTAGCACTTTGGCAATTTGTCCAGCAGTTTCAGAATCATCAGCAGATTTCAGGAAGTCCAACAAATTACAAGACTCGCTGCCCTCAAACCCCGGAGCGAAAATCCGCACATCATAGCCCTTATTGCGGGCGTAGGCTGCATGGATCTCGGCTTGACCACCAGGGAACTTGAAATCATAAAGACATATTGGAAAGCCTTGGTCGATAACTGATCGAATCATTGGATCAATTACCGAGAAAGTTTTACCACTACCAGGAGCACCACAAACAGCAGTACCCCGCTGACCATCCGGGATAAAAACAGTGTGGCTTTGAGGGTTAATATCATAGCGTTTCACGATCTACCCCCTTGCTCTATCGGCTTAGATAAAGGCTTGATGGTTGGTGTATTGATCCAAGTCGTCAGGCCATCCCGCTTGCGCTCATTGATTTGTTTGATCGCTACTTTACGAGCGGCCATTTTTTCGGAGCTTCCTGCCCAACGGGCACTGGCCATTCGGCTTTTTTTATTGGAGCTGTCGCCACTCATTAAAAAGTATCCTCCAGCCCCTATCGCTACCAAAGTTAGCAAACCTTGGGGTGTCCAGATCTGTCGTTTGTATGGTTCCAGCCAACTGGGCGTAGCTAAGTCTGGCAAATCTTGGGATGAAGATGCCTCGATCATACTAATAGTTGTTATTGTTGTAGTAGCAACTAGCAAAATATAATGGAAGATGAATTTTTTCATAGTCAATTTAGTAATATGGTGGTCGAAATAAGTGACATATTTAATTAAGTCCCTGCTCTAAGCAATCCATCAGTAATGGTTCTAGCCATATTTAAACAGTTCATAATTCTTTGGAAGCAACACACCTTTATACCGGCCAAACTCACATGGGCAGAACCAGGGGAATTGTTACTCAGTGCCGTACTAGTCGATTTAATACTTATTCCTGAAGGAAAGCAAGATTTCGTTAGCGACCCGATCGCATACCCCTGGTGTCCCAAAAGCCTCTCGCATCTCGGCATAATCAGCAATCATTCTTGCCCGTCGATCGGCATTTTGTAACAAAGCCAAAGACTCTTCCACAATTCGATCGGCATTAGCTTCTTCTTGAATTAGTTCAGCTACAATTGGCTTCATTTCTGCCAAGTTAACCGGCGAAATAAACGGAAAAGTCACTCGCAAAATGTTGCGTGCGATCCAAGCCGTGATTTTATTAAATTTGTAAATTACCATGTGCGGCACACCCAACAAACCCAACTCTAAACTGACTGTGCCAGATTTAGCGATCGCCAAATCTGCTGCTGCTAACACCGCATCGGGTTGATCAGACACCAGCTTTGCTTGTAGTTGATATTCATTAATTGCCCCTTGGATCGACTCCCGATATTCTTCCCGAGATAATGGCACCCAAAATCTCACATTGGGCAAAATGGTTTGCAACCGCTGTGCCGCTTCAAAAATCGCAGGCATCAAATACGTCAATTCTTGCCAGCGGGAAGCTGGAATCAGGGCGATCGCTATTTCGTCGTCGGTAATGCCCAAAGCAGCTCTAGCCTCTGACCGGGTGGGGCAAGTAGCCATTCGATCGATCAAAGGATGGCCAACAAATTTTACGTTTGCCCCTTTGTTTGCATAGAATGTGGCTTCTGCTGGAAATACGGCAAAAAGTTTGTCGGTAAAATTGACAATTTTCTTAGTGTCATTATTATTAGCTGCATAAACCCATTGCTGCGGAGCAATATAGTAAAACAGAGGAATATCGGGAAAGATTTTTTTGATCAACTTACCCATAGCCATGTTAGGGGTCATGTAATCGATCAGTACTACTATATCTGGCGGATTTGCTCCTAAATACCGTTTAGCTATCTGCTGACTTTTAATCGTGGGTACAATGTAAGCTAATGCCTCAACTATGCCTACCGAGCCAATGCCGGTGTTATCAAATAAAATCTTGGCACCTGCTGCGGCCATTTTGCTGCCACCCAGCGCAACAATCTCAATATCGATGCCCTGCTGCTTGGCAGCCTGATATAGAGCTGTGACTAGCAGTGAACCCTGTAAATCACCAGAGACTTCTCCGGTGCTAATAAAAATTCTTTTCATGATTCGGTGTCTCGTCGATCGCGTAAACGACCGGGAATAGGGCCTCGACGAGGTGACTGGCTAGAAGCCTGTAAAAATTTGTAGAGATGTTCTACTTGAGCAGATATTTCTGCTGTACTGATTAGATCTAAAGCTTCTTGGAGAGTGTGGTCAGAGTTATAAATAATCCGGTAGGCTTCTTTGAGAGCCGCAATTTCACTGCTGCTAAAGTTCGATCGCTTCATCCCCACCAAGTTTAAAGATCTGACCCTAGCTGGGTTGCCTTCCACAATGGTAAACGGTGGTACATCGCGCTGAATTCTGGTCATGCCACCGATCATGGCTAGCCTGCCGATGCGAACAAACTGATGAATCCCTAGCACTCCGCTGATTACGGCTCCCGATTCAATATGCACATCACCTGCCAAGGAAGTGGCATTGGCAATTTTCACATCATCCTCGATGCAACAGTCGTGGGCGATATGTACATAGGCCATCAGCAAATTGTTATCACCAATCACTGTAAAACCACCATCGCCAGTGGCGCGGTTGATGGTGACGTATTCGCGAATGCGATTGTAATTGCCGATTTTTAGGCCGGTTTCACCGCCTGCGTATTTTAAATCTTGAGTTTCTAGGCCGATCGCTGCCCCCGGAAAAATCTGATTGCCAATCCCAATTTCGGTGGGGCCTTCGATCACCACATGGGCACCCACAGAGGTACCGGCACCGATCTTTACTCGATCGCCAATCACGGCAAAAGGACCTACCTTGACACTAGAGTCTAGCTCGGCTCCCGGATCGATGACCGCCGTGGGGTGAATTAGTCTCGTCAAATTCGCCGCTCCAACCATTTGCATTACTTTTGACCTAACTCTGACCAAACAACTTTTACCAGATGACCCAGTTTCTATGAATATTGTTCACCAAGCAGTTAGTTCAGACCTCCACCAAGGAAAACATTAGCTCACCATCTGTAGCAAGTTTGCCATCTACTTCAGCTCGCGCCTTCATTTTAGCAAAGCGTCCGCGTTTGAAAGAGAGCAATTCAACAGTCATGACCAGTTGGTCTCCAGGAACTACCTGACGACGAAAACGCACGCCATCAATGCCGGTAAAGACAAATAAGCCACCGGTGTATTCGGGCAGATGGGTTAAAACGATGCCACCCACTTGGGCCATGGCTTCGATAATCAATACTCCTGGCATTAAAGGATAGCCAGGAAAGTGACCTTGAAAAAACTGTTCGTTATAGCTGACATTTTTGATGCCTACGGCTTTCTCACCGGGTACGAAATCAATAATGCGATCGACCAGGGCAAAGGGGTAGCGGTGAGGCAAGAGTTCGGCGATCTCTTGCACGTTGAAGGTTGTTTTAGTCGGAGGGTCGTTGGGGGTAACGGCGCTCACTTGCTCAGAGATTGGCTCAGAGATCTTCTCGGTGGATAGCTCGGTATGGACGCTCAAGGTCACGGTTTAACAAAGTTACATCAATATAGAAGCATATCAGAATCTCTGCTTGCTGCGATTGATTGGTCTGAATCGATTATGCCGCTTTAACGATTGGCGAACCACACGACATATAAATTCATTACTTAAATGCGATAGATATCTGGTGAATTCAGTAAGCTAAATTTTTAACAAGGAAAAGTATTAATCAGTATATGGTATCTGGAAAATCAGAATTATGGGCAAAAGGGGCAATAAAAAATGATCTGATCAGGTAATTATGTGGAGCTAGCTCGGAATACTTATCTAGCTTCACTTGTCTGG
Organism: Synechococcales cyanobacterium; assembly: GCA_043755495.1. Classification (GTDB taxonomy): domain Bacteria; phylum Cyanobacteriota; class Cyanobacteriia; order Cyanobacteriales; family Chamaesiphonaceae; genus JAAFHZ01. Next base: position 867 of record JAYUSV010000332.1, on the reverse strand, counting down.
CAGGTCGCGGAGTCGTAAGTCCTACGGACGACCTAGCGGTACGCATAGCGTCTGCCTGCGCAGAAGCCAACGACAGCGGTGTACTTATTCATGGAAATCACCTAAGTCTTTGGAAAAGATTAATTTTACTTTTATCCATATTATGAATACTATATGGATATATTTGAATATGAGGTTGCAAGATGACAATGCATGTTAATCTTTCTGCTGAGATGGAAAGTTACATTAGAAACAAGGTTGTGAGTGGATTTTATGGCAACTCGACAGAAGTGATCCGCGATGCTATTCGACGGATGCAAGCTGAGGACGATCGAGTCACACTGTTCCGAGCTGCGGTAGCCAAAGGTGATGTACAGATAGATCGAGGAGAAGGCGTAGCCTATACTCCAGAATTGATGGCAAGTCTGACCCAAACAGCGATTAATGAGATGCACTCTGGCAAGGATATAGATACCGATGTCCTCCCCTAAGTACTATTTGCAGGTTTCGCCCCAAGGTCAGCAAGACATTATCAACATTTTGCGATACACCGGTGAAACCTGGGGACAAGAACAGCTCAAGTCATACAGTAGTAAGCTCGACACAGCATTAATCTTGATTGTACAAAATCCAGAAATTGGCTATCGTAACCTCAATTTGTCAGAAGTTCACCGTTTGTATCTTGTTGGTTCTCATATTGTGGTGTATCGGATTGAAGATGCCATAGTTTCTGTCGTTCGTATTCTGCATCAGCGAATGGACTTGACCAAGAATATCTAAGAAAAAGTTTTCAAAAGGAAACTGCGGAAAGATCGGAATCCCCGTCTCTTCAGAGCGGGGAGGAAGAGCGACTTAGAGGGGTTTTAACCCCCTACTCCGTGAGGCAAA
>JAYUSV010000331.1:0-4974 GCA_043755495.1 Synechococcales cyanobacterium | reverse complement strand
AACGCCAAGAAAAACCCGAAGTGGTCATGAAAATCGGGGTAATTGCAGGCGATCGTCTCCCCATCCACCAAATTTTCCGCCTCAAAACTCTGGCCATCTGTCGCCAAAATAAACTTCGCCTTCTGGCGTGTCGTCGCAACACTCTCTCGCAAAGCCGCCAGAGTTGTAGTTACCTCCCCCTTAACACACACCTTTAAATGAATATTATTCCGCTGGAGCACACCGCCCAACAGGTCAGACTGATTTGAGCTGCTTTTCAGCCGCTTGATCGTCGTTTGCTTGTTGCCAAAAGCTTCCAGAAAAGCAAAAGGAAACTCTTCTGGGTCAAAAGGGGCTTCAGCCAACCGGGAAACAGCCTCTTCAATTTCGACTGCATTCATACTTTTACCAAAAACAACCGCACGTACTTATGTCGTGAGTATATTAACGTGCCTTCATGTTTTTAATCTCTACCGGCTCAATGGTATCGGCAGGCTCGAAGCCAAAAACCCGCGAATAGAAATAGAATTCGCCTTCTAGCGCCCGCTGCATATTGGCAGCTTGGCGAAAACCGTGTTGCTCATCAGCAAACGGAACATAGGCTACTGGCACCAGTCGATCGGCCAAAGCTTTCACCATGGCTTCAGCCTGATTGGGCAACACCACCTTATCTTCCAAACCTTGGAAAAAGATCGTGGGACAGGTCATTTGCTCCGGAAAATTAATCGGCGATCGATCTTTATAAACCTGCGCCTCTGCCGGGTAAGCCGCCACCAACTTATCTAAATAGCGCGACTCAAACTTGTGAGTATCTCGCGCCAGTGCCTCCAAATCGCCAATGCCATAATGACTGGCACCAGCCTGAAACACCCGATGGAAAACCAAAGCACAAAGAGTGGTGTAACCACCGGCGCTGCCACCAGAAATTGCTAACTGCTGAGGATTAGCCAGACCCTTAGCCACCAAATATTGAGCTGCCGCAATACAGTCTGCCACATCAGCAATGCCCCACTGACTAGTTAACTGCTCTTGATAGGCACGACCATAGCCGGTACTACCCCGGTAATTGACATCCACATAGCCAAAACCTCGACTAGTCCAATACTGCACCTTGAGGCTGAGCTGACTGGAAGTAGCACTAGTGGGGCCGCCATGGCTTTTTACCAACAAAGGTGGCTGGGTACCAACTGGAGCCTGAAAATCTGGGTTGTGGGGTGGATAGTAAAAAGCATAGGCAATCTGGCCATTTTTGGTAGGGAAGGCAATAGTTTGAGGCTTAGAAACATAATCTATTGAGACAGTCAAGGGTTGGGGTTTAAGAACTTTGAGCTGACCATTGGAGAGATCTAAGCCAACTAGTTCGGAATTTTGTACCGGAGATGCGGCAATAAAAACCGCTCGATCGCCGATCACTCTTAACTGCGAAACCTCGGTATATGGCTCCATCTCTGGAGTAATCGATAAATCAATTTCGATGAGGCCATCAACTAGATCAAGACTAGCCAAGTGCCAGATCCCACCTTGGGTATAGGCGCAAATAATACAATCACTGCCAAAACCATAAGTCGATTGACCAAAAACCCATTGGGGCAAACCAAACTCCGCCGCAGCCGGACAGAGCGGGTGAACTACTCCGTCTTTCCAGGCGTATAAATTACCCCAGCCGGTTCGATCGGACACAAAATACAAAACGTTAGCTGGCGACCATTGAGGCTGAAAAACCGCTTCCACCATACTACCGGCCACTAACTTGGGAACCGAAAGCGCACCATCTCGCTGAAACCGAGCTGTCACTAACACAGTGCCATCCCAGGGCATATTGGGGTGGTTCCAGCTCAGCCAAGCTAAAGATTTTCCGTCAGGGCTGAGGGCTGGTGAGGCATAGAAGTCTGCACCAGCCATGATAATTTTGAAATCTTCGGGGTTATCGAGACTAATGCTGGCGATCGAATTCACCGCTTCTAAATCTGGCAACCGATGATCCTCTGACACACAGATCAACCGGCGACGATGAGGATCAATTAATAAATCAGCATAGCGACGGGTGGAAGTAGTACCCTTTAATGCCGGAGAAGCTAGTGAGATACTGCTGCCAGACTGATGATAAATATATTGGTCAGCATCATTGCAAAAATAGATCTCGCCATTCCAGACCGTATAAGCGCCACCGCCATACTCATGCACTCGGTTGCGGACATTAAAGCCGTTGGGAGTAACTTGGCTAATAGCTCCTTGGCCATCTTGGCGCATAATCACCATCCGCCCTTTTTCTTGGGGACGAGACTCTAGCCAATAGGTGTCTGAACCATCTAACACAACAGAATCTAGGTTCATTTTGGCAGCGGTGACAGACGCACCGGTAATCGGAGACTGCCAAGAGCCGTAGGGAGCAGTAATCATCAGAATGGGTTTAAAATTTGCAGCAATTGCTAAGACATAATCAAGTTACCATTAAAACAGAAATGACATAAGGAATATTCGGGAAGTTTAGTAACTCCGTCTCTTTAGAGCGGGGCGGCAAGACGACGTAGCAGCAATTCCAAATTCAAGAATTCAAAACCACCATTCAGCGTTGTCACTTAATACCCGTTCTCTGCATCTCTGGTTTTCGGGGAATTCAATTCTTATTGGTTGTGTATTTTAAACACTACTTTTGAAATTTAACAATTTAGGTAAAAAAGCTCATAACACCCTATTTACAAATTTCTGATCTCCGCTTAGAATTAGTTCTGAAATTCTACATGGATCAAATTTCGGGTATGAGTAGCGAACAGTCTTTGGCATTCTCAGTAAACAATGCACTCGACCCGAATCAAATAGTTCCTCCCGGCTCTGTACCAAGCTGGCCTGAACTTTTTGGCGCAATTCTTCAGCCTCAAACAGTTAGTGGTCAACTGCCACTTTTTGCGAACAAATTGCTACTGACGAATACAAGTATTTTGGCTGATGAAGCCAGCAGAAATACTCAACCATTCGTTATATTTAGTAATGTTTTTCCTACCAGTTCTTCAGTTGACTCTTGGCAGTTTAATTTACTCACCAGAGATAATTCACCGGTAGTCGAAATTGATCCAGTTCGCCAAAACATCACGACTTCTTTACATCAAGCGAGTCAACCAGCATCACCAGTCGTTGATAGTGGGCTAGCCAAGACGATTGATATTGCCCAACAGCAAATCGCCAGCTTCTTCCAACAACCTGACGTAGCCAGCCAACTTGCTCTAGCCTTTGGTCAGGGTGTTGATTCTGAGTTAGCTAAAAGCGCCAGTCTACAACTTCCGACGATCGAAGTAGTGCCAGATAGTCTTTTAGGCACAGCCAATGGGGCTTATGCAACTAGCAACAACACCATTTTTCTCGCTCATAGTTTGGTAGCTAGAGGAGATCAACAAGAAATCGCAGCAGTTTTAATCGAAGAAATTGGCCACAGCATTGATTCTCACTTGAATAGCCAAGACTCATTTGGAGACGAAGGCGAGATCTTTGCCAAGTTGGTCAGCCATCATCTCAACCAGGATAATTACTTGGTGTTGCTGGCAGAAAATGATCACAGCCAAGTTCTTTGGCAGGGTCAAGTCTTAGCGGTAGAAAATGCCACCGCCGATAACTTCACTATTCGCGCTGCGGGCACAGTAGAAATTAAAGGCAACAGCGACCTAGACGGTAATCCGCTGGTTTTACAGGATGATGCCCTAATCTATGCTGGAAAAGGCTTCAGCATTAAGGGCAACACCATTTTGCCAGTAAAAAGAGACATTAATGGGAATCCCTTGCGAGATAGTCAGGGCAAATTGATTTTGGTCGATCGAGCAGTGGCAGTATCTGCTAGCTATTTCTTGAGTGAAACAAATAGCCAAGGTTATGGCAACCTAATTCCACCTCAAATCGTGGCTACTCAACAGATTGCGGTACCCAGCTATAGCAGCTTAGAGCAACAGTATCTGACTAGCAAAATTGCCAATATCCCCCAAGTTACTTTCAACGCTAATTTGTCCAATACCAACAATGTAGCGCAGTGGCAACAGCTCTTTCCGGCTGGGGGAACGACCATACAACCTCGGGTAATTCGGGTGACAGGGGGAGACTTAAACATCCCTACTGGTGTGAACCTAAGCAACAGCATCATCATTGTGGAAAACGGTGATATTGACTTGCGGGGCAGTAATCAGCAGTTTAATAACGTTACCCTGGTCACTAAAAACGGTGATGTGCTGCTGGGCAATGTTCAGGCCAATAATCTCACAGTTCTATCGGCGGGCGAATTATTTACTAGTGACAACGCCAAGTTTAATGGCAACACCTTACTAGCTACTAAAAAGGGGGATATTACCTTCAAAGGAGCAACTAGCAACCTGAACAGTAGTCAAAACCTTCAGGTCATTGCCCACGGCGAAATCAATTACCGCAGTAACCAAGTCACGCGCGGTCAGTTTTTCAGCTCCGATGATTTTGTGGGGAATGGCAATATTACGCTGTATGGCAGCATTAGCAGCCAGCGCAGCGTTTTTCTGAAGGGCAACACCACAATTTTTGCTGTACCCACTGCTACTGTTGACGTTACCCCGCCTACCATCGCGGTTTCCTTGGGTAATGATACCGGCAGTAACACTACGGATAAATTGACTAGAGATGCTGGCATCAAAGGTCAGGTAACAGATACCAGCGGCATTGCCGAATTCAAAGTTCAACTAGACGGTAGTGCAACAGCGATCGATCTAAAGAGCAAACTCCAAGCTGATGGCACCTTTAATATTACCGATGCCCAGGTGCGGCAGTTGGTCGGCAATTTACCAGATGGCTCACATAGCCTTGCTTTCACCAGTAAAGACACCGCTGGTAATCAGAGTACTTTTAGCCTCAGCTTTACTCTCGATACCGCAGCACCGCTGTTTACTTTGACCCCTCTAAACATTATCAAAAATGATGGCAAGCTAGTTGGGCAACTCACTGACAGTAATTTAGACCAGCTCAGCTATCAATGGGACAGTGGCACCG
>JAYUSV010000330.1:0-5022 GCA_043755495.1 Synechococcales cyanobacterium | reverse complement strand
GCTGGAATATTTTGTAGCACTTCGGGTTCAAAGATATAAATGCCAGTATTGACGGTATCTGAGAAAATTTCGCCCGCTGTGGGTTTTTCTAAGAATTTTTGCACCTTGCCATCTTGATCGGCAATGACCACCCCAAAATCTGCACGTCCCAGTCTTGACCATCCCGGAAGTATTGCTGGATGGCCTCTGGCTGGTAATGCAGGGTAATAATAATTTCTTCGATGCCGTGCTGTTTTAGCAAGCCAATAATATGTTCGGCGATCGGGCGATTTAGCACCGGCACCATAGGTTTGGGCAATTCGCAGGTGAGCGGGCGCAAGCGCGTTCCTGATCCGCCTGCCATAAAGTACTGCGCGTAATTCCATAAATCCTGTGGGTTAGATGCTATCTATATGCTCGGGCTTAATTTTAGCGGATGGGGTGTTGCTTCACATTTCTTAAATCAAGCAGCTATGATAAATTATCGGTTCTCTAGATGTGGAGGTAGTTTCCATGACGATTGCCAAGTCATTGCCCCTTTTATCATTACCCGATCACAGGCAGTTGCCCGAGTCGGATGGTACGTTTGTGAAAAATTTCCAGGAACATCCACAGAGCTTATTGCTGACTAGCTCTATCATTGCGATATTGGACAGGCTGCATCCTGATGGTCGGTATGCGATCACCTACGGTGCAAGCGAAGCTATCGGTCAAGATTCTGGTATTTACTGGCGATTAGTTGATCCACCAGAGCGGGGAGCCGAAGCGCCTGATTGGTTTTATGTGGCGAATGTTGCTCCGGCGTTAGATGGGACATATCGTCGTTCTTATGTAATGTGGAAAGAATTGGTGATTCCGACAATCGCGATCGAGATTGTATCTGGTGATGGTTCCGAGGAGCGAGATGCTACCGCGCCAACTGGAGATTCTAAGGCTGGTAAGTTTTGGGTTTATGAGCAGGCAATTCAGATTCCTTTTTACGCGATTTATGAGGCAGATAAAGCAGCGGTGGAGGTTTATGAGTTGGTGAGTGGGAGATATCAACGGGTTGCTGCTAATCTGCGAGGACATTATCCGATTGAGCCATTAGGTGTGGAGTTGGGGATTTGGCAGGGGGAATATCTCAATCAAGATTTTCCTTGGTTGCGTTGGTGGGATGATGCGATAACTGCTTCGATTTCTTGGTGTTGTTGGTTTGCTCCTATTACGATTAAGGTGATGATGGCTTCACGGTTGGTGTTGACGTTGCCAATAATCATATGGAAGCATTGGGGGCATGGAATCCAAAACTGTGAACGCCGCGATGACCAATGCGTAAGCCATAAATTTGGGCGTTGGGGTAGCGCTTTAGTAACTGTTTTGCGGCTGTGAGGCTATCTTCGGCGATCTCATAGGCTGCTGTTTCGATGTCAATCGCCACTATTTTGCCGTGGTTTTCAACTTCGACATGCGATCGAATTTGGGTTTCATAAATCTCGTTACCTCGTTGGGCAAATTCTTTTTTGCTATACTTTGGCTGACGAAAAGAGGGATCTAGCTGTTGCTGAACGGTCATTGGTTAACCTCTGGGCAATTTAAAATTACTGATCTTCCTAAATCTTAGCGCGGTTGGTTGACTAGGGGTAAATTTTATTACTTTGCTCGATCACTGGAGGTGGAAGAAAAACAATGTGTCGATTCTCTAGAGACGCTATGCGATCGACTTGCTGCGAAGTTACGAGAGTTAGGCATTGATCCAAAAGATGCGTAGCTTTGACTTTGAGGATGTGGCGATCGATTATCACTGTTACTGATATAGATGTCGAGAACCATTAAAGATGTCAAAATGAGATTGAAGTTTTCAATATATTATTATGCCCAGTGCTGTCATTTTGACTGCTTTACCTGTGGAATACTGGTCAGTTCGATTCTTTTTTGCTTGTGCTAAAAAATAATCGGTTTGATTCTTCTCAGGCAATCCTGAAATAACAACTCCGGGCAAGCACCTTTATAAGTTGCTTTCCTAGCTCTAAAATCGAGAGATCGCATCTGTTCAGTCATAATCACACCAGTCACCGCTTCTCCTTCTGGTATCGCTACATAAAAAGGATTTTTTCGCTGAGTATTACTAATAGGACAGACATAAGCAAAGCCCATTTGCTCATTGAAATCATCATGACTAATCACCAACGCTGGTCGATTACCCATTTGTTCATGGCCAGCTTGCGGATCGAAATCAATCCAGATAAAATCACCACGCTTAGGAATATACACTACCAAACCTCTTGCCCCATTGGTTTACCCCACTCTACTTCGCCTTGAGGAGGTTCTGTAATATCAGCTAGCAATTCATCTAGAGTAAGTTCTGGTAAAGTCTGGATTCGCTGCATCACCAGCTTACCCGCTTCAACCGTGCATTCGATCGCATCATTAGGCTTCAAATCTAATGCTTCAACAGCATATTTAGGTATGCGGAGAGCTAGAGAGTTTCCCCATTGGCCAACTTGTGTTTTCATCACCCAGCACCTATAAATGATATCTAAAGTATATCATACCCAAGAATCAACGCGAAACTCAGCAGCGGCACCGCCCCGTAACGCAAAAATAAATCCATCCGATCGGAACCGATCGCATACTCTCGCTCCAGAGTTCCGCCGCCATTAATTACCCTATGTAAAAAAGCCATCAACACCAAATGAGGCGCAATTTCATGGTATACAGCACTATTCAACAACGGCTCCCCATGCTGCATCCAGAAACTCAAAAAAGCTTGGAGTAAAGCATCAGTATCCAATACTCCCGCCTGGTTCAACCAACTCGGAGAAATTTGGGGCAGCGCAGCCATGGGCACTGTTGTCAAAACTCGGGGCAACACTTCCTGGTAAATAGGATTAGCCATCACCAACCCTCCTTCTGCTCCCATTTTACAGAGACCCAAATCTAAAATAAAGCGCACATCATCATCTGGAATATCTCCTAGCTCCTGGCCAGCCAACATTGGTTCAATAATCGATCAAACTCTTGGCTCCCGTAATCTTTCAGCCAAACTATCTAAATGAGTATCTTGTCGCCGAATCAAAATTTCTTTAGCCTCATTGACATGCTCGATCGTCAGGGGTAGAGATCGATCGGGCACCAAAACTTCCACCATCTGACGAGCCAAAGCATTTACCAACCAAGGTTGACCTTGAGTAATTTTATAGGCGTGATGCACAGCTTCTGGCGTAAATATCTGGCCAGTTTCTGCGGTATGTTGCCCATACAAATTTGCCACATCTACCTCAGAAAAATTCGCCAAAGTTAAAGATTCTACTTTGATGTTAAAAGGACTGGCAGTTTCCAAGCGACCTTGGCTGCCCACCTTGTAATCTCTTACATCTCTTAACCCCACCAACGCCAACGAATGAGGAAAGCCTTTTGGTCTACGAGCATAACCATCCCGAAGTTGGCGCAGTATTGTCACCAAAGACTCATCTTGCAAAGCATCAATTTCATCAATAAACAAAACGATGGCTAAGAACTTTCTGGCTGATATTGATTGACATATTCTTCCACCTGCCGCCGGTAGGCCAAAAGATTGTTTTCGGCCCAATCCCGATCGACGCTATTTACATAAATATGTATGAACGGCTCCCCGGCATCCGGCAAAATTAACACCCAATCATCATTCTGAGAACTATAAATTTTCACCCCATCTTCCGTATCTAAATTCTCGCTTTGGTGAATTTCTAACATGTGGCGCATCACTCCCCCCTTGACTCCCCAAGGACAGCGCACACTATGTAGCAAATGAACAACCCGTGGCAACTGCTGCCGAATTTTACTCAAAGAGCGATTTTCTCGTGCCAACATTTCAATTAATTTAGCCACACAAAACATCGCATCGAAACCCGCATGTAGTTCTGGGAAAATAAAACCCATATCACCACTACCACCCAAAACTACATGAGGCAGTTTTTGGCAGGCTTCCATTAAATCTGTCGGAGTAGATTTAGTGCGTTTAATACCACCACCATGGCGACGCACCAACTCATCCACCGCACTACTCGCCTGCACCGGCACCACGATCGTCCCACCGGGATGGGCTTTTAGCGAAAGATGCACCATCAGAGCCGTCATCATTTCGCCTCGGATAATATACCCAGACTCATCCACCAAAGTTAACTGCTCACCATGAGCCGAAACCTGTACTCCAAAAGTAGCCGTCAGGGCTTCTACCACTCGGCCAAGCTGATTAAGTAAAGCTTCACGCTCATTACCATCTGGGGCTGTTTCGCTCAGACTAGCATTCAGCACTACAGCATCTACTCCAAACTTGGCAAGCAATAGTGGTAATACGGCACCAGAAACAGCATAGGCATAGTCAATCACTACTCGCCCAGTACCACGAATTGAATGGAGATTTAAATGGCGCTGGAAAGCACTGTTATATAGCTCAACACCCTGAATATGGCTGATTTTGCCAATTTCCGAAATACTAGAGCGACGCATATCTTCTTTGAAGTAAGCCGACTCGATTTTTTTCTCTTGTGCCTTAGAGATATTGATTCCCCGATCATCGAAAAACTCAATTAACAAATATCCCGGCCGATCGGGATGTAAACGAACATGCAAACCGCCAGATACGGAGAGAGTCGGGATAATTAACCGAGACACCGGAATCGCGGTAGCATCCAAATCTTGAACACTCACTCCTACCGACATCAAACCAGCTTCGATCGATCGAGCCACCATTCTGGAAACACTACGCTGATCCCGAGAAACTGTCACCTGCATTCCCATTTTGAGCGTAGAACCATAAGCTGCACCCAATTTAACCGCGAACTCTGGAGTGATATCAATATTCGCCAAGCCCTGTACCCCGCGTTGGGAAAACAGATTACGACGGGCAATATCACCCCAAATTAAATTCAGAGTAACGATCGCTAAAGGTTCAATTTCTTTGTTTGGCCAAATTCTGACATTGCTATTAACCTGTGATTCTTCTCCCACTCGGGACATAGAACCGACAATGGCTCCCTCTAATAACTGTGCTCGTGGCCCAACCCGCACTCCTCGCCCTAC
>JAYUSV010000329.1:0-5063 GCA_043755495.1 Synechococcales cyanobacterium | reverse complement strand
TAGTCACCGCTCCAATAATCTCTGGCTGATCGGGCATCTCCGACCACTGATCAAGAGCAATTATTTCTGTTGCCAACTGAGTAAAGCCATTAGTCATATCTTCTTGCTTAGCCTCAATCACAATTAAATGGTTCTGAGTCCGCAATAAATAGTCTACATAACCCTGAAGCTGGTTACTAACCTTCACCGGATACTCGATGCGCAGTTGAGCATGAGTATAATGCACAACTTCCATCACGATCGGTGAAATTAATACCTCTCGACGAGTAGCTTCGTTGGCCAAGTTTACATAGGGCAAAATTTCTTCCAGACGCTGGGTAAGATTCTCTAGCCGATCTAGCTCTCCGGCATAAACGGGTAAAGCTAACGGCACCCGTCGCAGAGCATAGCCCAATTCGTTTACCAACAGATCTAACTCAGGTCGCAGGTCAAAGATCTTGCTAAAAGTATAACTTTGTTGAGGGTCAAGGAGGGTTGTCATGCTTATTGCTCACCAAAATCTGGATATTGTCGATCTCGATCGGCTATCACTGTCACCGCCAGAGGCCATTCTATCCCAAAAGTGGGATCATTCCACCGCACCCCTCGCGCTGCCTCGGGCACATAAAAAGCCGACATTTGGTAAAAGATTTCGGTATCATCCACCAAAGTCTGAAGACCATGAGCAATACCCTCGGGTACATAGAGCAATTGGCGGTTAACAGCCGTTAACTCCACTGCCGTCCACTGAAGATAGGTAGCAGAGGCAGGACGCAGATCTACCAGTACATCATAAATAGCGCCCATCGTACAGCGCAGTAATTTTACTTCTGCATGAGGAGTTGCTTGATAATGCATTCCGCGCAAAGTGCCCTGGCGATGGTTAAAAGATATGTTGCACTGCACCAATTCACTCACCATCCCCCGATCTCGAAACTCTTGCTGGCACCAAGCACGGGCAAAAAATCCTCGATTATCGCTGTGTTCTTCGGGGGTGATTAGGTAAGCACCGGGTAGCTTGAGTTCAGTAAAAATCATGGTTAGCTTTGGTATTTTATTGCGGGCTTAAAGCGGTAAATATTGCACTTGCCCTGCACGCACTAGAAGGGGTTGGGAGAAGGGGGGCAAGAGACTTCGCATTTAATCTTCATGGCAACAGAGTCAACTGTGGAATCGGCACCACGAATTGGCCACCCCACTCTCGAACCGCCGCCATACTGGAGACGATTTCAGTTTGGATATTCCACGGCAAAATTAGCACGTAGTCTGGTTTAGTAGCAAAAATTTTCTCTGGGGCATGGACCGGAATTCGGGTACCAGGGAGCAAAGTGTTTTGTTTGTGAGGACTCAGATCCACGGTATAGGCCAACAGATCGGTTTTGACCCCGCAGTAATTTAATAGGGTATTGCCTTTTGCTGGTGCCCCGTAACCAACCACCTGCTTGCCAGCTTCCTGAGCTGCAATCAAAAAAGACAAAAGCTGGCGTTTGGTGGCTTGAATGTGATCGGAAAAAGCACTATAAGTAGCCATCTGATCTAAACCAGCAGCTTGTTCTTTGGCCTTGAGTTGATTGATAGAATTGCTGATCGATCGAGGATTTTCTTGATGTTGAGCATAAATCCGCAACGATCCGCCATGGGTCGGTAACTCCTCTACATCAAACAGCGTTAAACCATGATGAGCAAAAATTTCGGCTACGGCCAACAGCGAAAAATAAGAAAAATGCTCATGGTAAATAGTATCAAATTGATTTTGCTGCACCAAATTGAGCAAATGGGGAAACTCCATGGTAATGACTCCGGTAGGAGCCAGCAATATTTTCATCCCCGCAACGAAATCATTTAAATCTGGCACATGAGCCAGCACGTTGTTTCCCAGCAGCAAATTAGCTTGTTTGCCAGTTTGGAGTAGCGCTGTGGCCGTTTCTACGGAAAAGAATTTCACCAGACTAGCAATACCTTTGGCTTCAGCAGCCGCAGCCACATTAGCCGCTGGCTCGATACCCAGCACCGGAATATTTTTGGCCTGAAAGTATTGCAGCAAGTAGCCATCATTACTGGCAATTTCGATTACTTGGCTGTGAGAATTGAGCTGAAATCGATCGATCATCAACTTAGTATATTGCTGACAATGAGTTAGCCAAGATTGAGAGTAAGAGGAAAAATAGGCATAGTTTTCGTTAAAGATTTCATCTGGAGTCTCAAATTCTTCGAGCTGCACCAACAGACATCGATCGCAGGCGTAGGCGTGGAGTGGATAGAACTTTTCACCTAAATGGGCTTGTGTTAGCGGAATAAAAGCATTAGAAATAGGCGACATGCCCAAATCAGCAAAAGTTTGCCGTAAAGGTTGGGAACAGAAGCGACATTGAGGGGCGTGAATCATAGAGCAATTCTCTGGGTCAATTTTTTAAAAAAGCACGGTACCAGTCGATCGTCTCTGCCAGTGCAGATGCCAACTCATATTTAGGCTGCCAATTCAGTCGCTGGCGCGCTTTAGCCGCCGAGAGATACTGATGTTTGATTTCGTTGGTGGCTTGATTGAGAATTACAGGTCGCAGATCTGGACGCTGAAGCAAATGGAGAATTTTTTCCACCATTTCGATCACCGATATTTGCAGCTCATTACTAAAGTTAAAAGCTTCGCCCCAAAGGCTCTGATCATCCATCATCGTCGCCAGATGCAGATAGGCAAAAACACCATCTTTGACATAGAAATAATCTCGAATATAGCTGCCATCACTGCGAATAGTCACCGGCTGCGATCGCAGAGTCGATCGAATGGTATCGGGAATCAACCGGTTAAAATTCAGATCGCCGCCGCCATAAAAGTTACCACAGCGAGTAATGCAGATCGGCAGATTGTAGCTGACAGCGTAACTGCGACAAATTAAGTCAGCACAGCTTTTAGAAACATCATAGGGATGTTCACCCCGCAAAGGAGTGTTTTCGTCATAGGGTAAAACTAAGCAGTCCCCATAGGCTTTATCACTAGAAGCGACTACAATGCGGCTGACTCCGCCCACTCGCCGACAGGCTTCTAAAATATTCCAAGTGCCCTTAATATTGGCCTCGAAAGTACCCAAGGGCTGGCGATTGGCCACCCCCACAATTGTCTGAGCCGCCAAATGAAAAACAGTGTCTACTTCGTATTCACTGAGAGTGCGTTCTAATACCGTGATATCTTCGATAGATCCCGTAACCGTAGCAATTTGGGCGGCAATTCGATCGGCTAAATTACCCTGAAATAAACGAGATTGGGGAACCCCGTCACGGACTAGCCCCACAACTTTGGCACCTCTTTCGACCAGTGCCTCGATTAGCCAACTGCCCAGCAGACCAGTACAACCAGTCACTAACACACTGCGATCTTGCCAGAAATTTGGGTTTTGCATTACTTCATTTACCATACTTGCCAAGCTGCCTGACCAGAATTATACAGACGATTTAGCACTTCCAATTCTCGATAGGTATCCATACATTGCCAAAAACCATCATGGAAATGAACTTGCAGCTCACCGCGTTCGGATAAAGTTTGCAGTGGCTTCCCTTCAAAACTAGTGAAATCATCCTCGATTAAGTCTAAGACCTCACGCTGTAAAACAAAATAGCCACCGTTAATCCAGCCAGTAGTAGTTTGCGGTTTTTCTGCAAAGCTTTGGACAGTATTTTTGTCGATCGATAACTCTCCAAAACGAGAAGGTGGATGAACTGCTGTGACCGTCGCTAACTTGCCATGGCTGCGATGAAATTCTAGCAGCTTACCAATATCCACATCGGCCACGCCATCACCATAGGTACCTAAAAAAGTGGTGGCTCCTACTTGGTCAAGGTAGCGTCCTAGGCGCTTTAGTCTGCCGCCAGTGTTACTTTCTGCACCAGTATCAATCAGCGAAATGCTCCAATCTTCTTCGTCATGGCCGCCACCAAGTTTAGTGACTTGCTTGCTACCTAGTTCTAAGCGCACATCAGTGTGGTTCCAGTCGTAATTAAAGAAATATTCGCGGATCATTTCACCTTTGTATCCCAAACACAGCATAAAGTCTTTAAAACCATAGTGCGCATAGGTTTTCATGATGTGCCAAATCATCGGTCGATCGCCTACCATAATCATGGGCTTGGGGCGAAACTCGGTTTCTTCCCTTAATCTGGTTCCTTTACCACCACATAAAATTGCAACTGGAATATTCAAATCCAAAATCCGAGCGGCGCTATCGATCGTAAAGTCACTATAGGACATGACAGAACCTGAATGTTTGGCTTTATGGTATCACCTGGCAGTGGCTGTGAGGGCTGAAATTCATGGATAATAATGTCACCAATTATTTTTGCTCACCATGAATGACTCTGATGTTTCATCTCGCGTAATACAACTTGCCCGCTGGATGGCAGCAGATTTTAGTAACCAGGCACAGGCTTGGGAGAACCCGCCATTTTTTGCCCACATTCGGGTAGCCATGCGTCCCCTGCCGATCGAACTCCTTGATGGCATCAGTCTATTTTTGGAACAAGCCTACGATATTGCACTCCATGAGCCATATCGGATGAGAGTTTTGAAGCTAGTCCCCAGAGATGAACTGATCGAAATCGAGAATTACCTAGTCACCGACGAAGCGGAGTTCTACGGAGCAGCTCGTCAGCCCCAGAAATTAGTCACACTGACTGCCGATCGACTAACTAAGCTAGCAGGTTGTAGCCATCTGGTAGAGCGCAAAGAAAACCTTTTTCATGGCTATGTCCAGCCCGGTAAGTGCTGCATTGTCCATCGCAACGGCCAAGACACCTATTTGGCTAGCACCTTTGAAATTGATGCCGATCGATTTAGCAGCCTCGATCGAGGTTGTGACCTAGAGACCGACAAAAGAGTCTGGGGTTCGGTAGCAGGCCCTTTTGAGTTTGTCCGCACTGCCAGCTTCGCTGGTGAGATAGCCAATGTGGCGGCTGAGGGATAATGTCGATCTAGCTGCTACAGCTGATGTTGGGGTTCGGCTCCGCTCACCCAACAGGATTTCAGTTGGATTGATTTGGAGATATTGTCTAACGACCCAACAGGATTTCAGTTGGGTGGGTGAGCGGAGCCGAAC
>JAYUSV010000328.1:0-5085 GCA_043755495.1 Synechococcales cyanobacterium | reverse complement strand
AAACCGGATCGATGACACGATTATTTTCCATAGCCTGCAAAAGAGTCAGCTCCGAGGCATTATTCAGATCCAAATCCAGCGCTTGATCGATCGACTCGTAGAACGCAAAGTTGGCCTAAAGCTGACCGATGAAGTCTTAGATCACATTGTGGAAGTGGGCTACGATCCTCTCTATGGAGCAAGGCCACTGAAACGGGCGATTCAACGAGAATTGGAAACCCCGATCGCTAAAGGCATTTTGCGCGGTGATTTTAAAGAAGGTGAAACCATTAGTGTGCAGATGGTCAAAGACCGGTTAAGCTTTGCAACTCAGACGGCCAAAGCTCTTGCTCCTGTTGTAGAGGTGGCGGCTACTTAGTATAAATTTTGTTTCGTCGCTTCATCTTTGACCTAGAATCAACTGAAGCGATTGTTTTGTTAGTAATTTGTATCAAAAATGACTTTTGAGTGGGTAACTATCTCAGCCCATAGTGATATATTTAGATACTAGGGATTATGGAGTGTATTACCTTGCAATATGTTAAACAGTGTCGAATTGCTTTGCTCACGTTTTTGGTGGTGCTGGTGATCGCTGCTACACAGTTTTCTTGGGCGGCGACTGATCCTTTGGCTTGGAGTAAAACAGCCAAGTGGAGAATTCATAGTGCTCAGTTCCATGATGGTTTGGCTGCTATTGCCTTTGACGACCCCTTGGGGCGAGCGATCGGACAATATCCAAGCGGAGATGTTGTTCGTAAGATGTTGTTGATTGGGTATATCGATAAAATGGGCAAGCAGGTCATTCCACCACGCTTCTTCCATGCTGGGGACTTTTCTGAAGGGCTAGCCGCAGTGCGCATTGATTCTGGGCGGAAAGATAAAATATGGTGGAAATGGGGATACATCGATCGCACTGGTAAGGTCGTCATCAAAACCCAGTTTACGCAAGCTCGTGACTTCCATGAAGGCACAGCAGCAGTCGTAGCTAATGATGGAGGGTTCGGCTATATTAATCGACAAGGTCGAATGGTGATTAAGCTACCAAAACAAATTGATGAAGCATACCCGTTTATAGAGGGTCGAGCAGTTGTTAGACACCACAATCGAAAGTGTGTTTTCATTAATCAGCAGGGTCAGCTCCTAGTCCCTCAAGATCGTCAACTATCCTGTGAGGAACTTACATACAATAGTAGCCTTCCTTACCTCGTAAGCAATAATCCCGGCTTCTATGGTGGATTGTTAGCAGTCAATAAAAATAAAGAATTTGGCTATATTGATGGACAAGGCCGCTTAGTGATCGCCTTGAAGTTTGAACACGTTACGAATTTCTCGGAAGGTCTGGCAATTGTCCGGACAACTGATAAAACTGGTCAAACTGCTATCGGCTGTATTGATCGCCAAGGTCGGTATACGTTCCCGCCCCAGACAGCTATTGATGACATTCATGATTTTCGTGAGGGTCTGGCTGCTGCTCGTGATGTGCGTACCAAGCGCTATGGCTTTATTGATCGGGCAGGTAAGTTTGTTATTCCTCCCAAATTCGATCAGGTAATAACATCTGAGTTGCCGCTGGGTCAATTTATGGTACCGGGATTTTCTGAAGGTGTTGCAGTAGTAATATATGATGGTAAGCAGGTAATTATCGATAAGACAGGGAAACCCATTTTTTCTGAGGAAAAGTTTAAACCTTCTGGAGGAACTGTGGAGTTTGACCAATTCAAAGAAGGCTTAGTTCGTGCAACTATTCGACCTACTCATCGGGTCGATACTCCTTTCTTGCCGGGGGAGCATATTTTTCTAAATAAGCTTGGTAACGTCGTTATTAGGCAGCCAAAGTAGTCTACAAGTTCATATCAATTTAATTTCAGGGAATTATCTATGCCACTCAAAATCAACATCATCGATCCCACTAACGATTTGATAGCTATTGAGAAGAAGCTACTAGGGAAGTACGATAACCCTGCGGTCAACGCACAGACATACAAGCCTGGAACACTTATAAATACAGCTATTCAGGCAGCTACAAGTTCATGGGAAAATCGACTCACCAGCATTAACAATGTAGTAGTTAATATTCAACTCAAATCATCTCCAGTGCCCGGTGCCTTGATGGATGCAGCTCCCACTCCTTATCAATATACCTATGCACAGCTTGCCAAAGAACTCAATTCAAATAATGGTTCTCCAAATGATGCTGTTGCCATCAAAAGCATACCAAATAGTAATGGCAACGTTATCGTAAACTCGGCAACAGCTAAAGCTTTGAATCTTGTTGCACCTAGCAGCAGCGCTATAGATGGCACCATCAATATAGGTAATCGACCCTGGTACTTAAATACCGAAAATGCAAATGGCAATAGAAATCAGTCAACAAAAGACTTTGCAGGGCTTCTCACTCATGAAATTGGTCATATTCTTGGATTTGTATCCAATGCTGGTAGATCCAGTACCCCAACGCTACTAGACCTTTTTCGCTATAGTAATACTTCTAGGGTTTCTGGAAATATAACTCCATCTACTAATCAAGGGCAATATTACCTTTCCCTAGATAGAGGAAAGACAAAAGAAGCATTTCTTGAGTCAGGAGCTGCCGGAAATGCCGGTTTCCAGCCTGATCACTTTACTAATTTTACTGACGGAACACAATCTGGTGGGTTTGATAGTAAAAAAAATATTGTCACTAAGCGAATACAGGGACTGATGGGACCTGAAATCTTACCTCGTACTGATCCGCGAGTCAACTTTGAAGGTAAGCAAACACTCAGTAACATTGACCCAATAACGAAAAAACCTCGCCCTTCAGTACCTGTGCCAATAGCATCTGTGACTGGGAAGATTATTCCTGGACAATATGACCGAATCACCAAAAGTGACCTCATTGCCATGGATGTAATTGGTTGGAATTTAAAAGATGTGAATTCTAATCTTTCCGAAGCTGCATTGAAGAATAAAAGATCAGCCGTACCGGGTACAACTCAAACCAACCTTTCAGCAAAGAACTATACCGGGACAAAAGGGGATGATAAACTCTTTGTTAACGTCAGTAATAGCACAACAGTTTATGCCGACGAGGGATATGATGCCATGCAAGGAAGTAGTGGCAAGGATATTTTCTATGGCGGGACTGAAGACGATACAATTTATGGCTATGATGGCCCTGATATTTTACTAGGGGAAGCTGGTGATGATGATATATTTGGAGGAACTGGGAATGACAGTTTGTATGGCGGCATTGGTGATGATTTTATTCAGGGAGAAGCTGGCGATGACTTCATGCAGGGAAATGAAGGCTTTGACTGGCTGGAAGGGGGTGATGGCAATGACTCTGTCTCTGGGGGAGCCGATAATGATATTGTAGCTGGCAATGGCGGCACAGATACCCTATTGGGTGGAGAAGGAGACGATATCCTTGATGGCGGACTAGGTGGTGATGTGCTTGATGGTGGTAATGGTGATGATGTCTATATTGTGGATAATGCCTTGGATACCATTATCAATGAAACGGCAACCAGTGGCTATGATGAAGTGGATGCGGGTGTTTCGATCAACTTGCCCAACGAAATCGAGAATCTAGTCCTTACCGGCACGGGGAATATCACAGGCGCAGGGAACAGCTTAAACAACATTCTGGTTGGGAACGACCAGAAAAATATTATCAATGGTTTAGGTGGAGACGATGACATTTATGGGACTGCTGGTGACGACACTTTACGCGGGAGTACTGGGAATGATTATCTCAATGGTGGTGGCACAGATTTGTTTGGTCAAGTTGTTATTGATTTCGATCGCCTGGAAGGTGGGATAGGTGACGATTTGTATGCTGTAGATAGTGGCGATACTGTTGTGGAAAATACTGGCGAAGGTAACGATACGGCGATTGCCAATTTTAGCTATGTCTTGCCCAGTAACGTAGAAGGACTCATCCTCATCGACCAAGCGGTGATCCTCGATCCTATTAGTCCGACCTCTACTGGCATCGCGGCCCAGGATCCACCAGTGGATCCAAAGTTTCTTACAACGACGGATGATGGCTCTGAAAGCGATACCCTCTATCGTCAGATTGATGCCACTGGCAATGATCTAGATAATGCAATCACCGGTAGTAATGCCAAAAACATCCTCAGCGGCGGTGAGGGAAATGATACCCTTGATGGAGCTGGAGGTGATGACGAGATTTATGGAGGCCGGGGAAATGATAGCCTTAGTAGTGGCAGTGGAAAAGATCGAATCAATGGCAATGAAGGTAATGATACGATCACTGGTGGTCAAGGCAATGATGCCCTATGGGGTGATAGCGGTAGAGACTATTTGCAGGGTGATGAGGGGCGTGACACCCTAGTAGGAGGAGATGATAACGATACCTTGATGGGAGGATCTGATCGCGATGAACTGTATGGTGATGGCGGCAACGATCAAATCAATGGTGATGCAGGCGATGACCAAATTAATGGTAACGATGGCAATGATACGATCACGGGTGGTGAGGGTCGTGACTTAGTTTTTGCTGACGGTGGGGATGATTGGGTACAAGGAGACGATGGGAATGACACACTGTATGGTGGTGATGGCAATGATGTGTTGGCTGGTGGCATCGGAGAAGATCTGTTGACGGGTGGGAGTGGGAGTGATCGCTTTCGATTAACTGGAGTCAATTTTGGTCTCGATCGAATCACTGACTACCAAGCAGGCGTGGATAAAATCGAGCTGCAACTGAGTGGTTTCAGTGCTTTGAAAACAACAGCCGGTCTGACTATCCAGGATTTTGATGTGGTGGCCAATGACCAAGCGGCAGCCATCAGCGATCAAGCTTTGGTCTTTAGCCGCAGTAGCGGTAAGCTGATTTACAATGCCAACAGAGCTGAAGGGGGTTTGGGTAATGGTGGTGAGCTAGCACTGTTTAATTCCAATGTAGTGTTGGATGGACGTGATTTGATGGGTATTTAGTTTAGTATATTCCGAGAATTTATGGTTTGGTTGAATCTGTTGTCGATCGTCCTCATGGCGATCGGCTTGTACTTAGCGAACTGGTGGGTGGCACTAGCTGGCTGCCTGCTGGCACTAATTTTATCTATTCCGGTAATTGTTCGATCGATTCAGCAAGAGTTT
>JAYUSV010000327.1:0-5085 GCA_043755495.1 Synechococcales cyanobacterium | reverse complement strand
TTCATTGATTTCCAATGGTGCTCCCTTCGACTCCGCTCAGGGAACACCCTTTATTGATTTCCTTGGTTTTCATTGTGTTCTTAAGCGAACCGTATTGCCCCGAGTCGCTTCCCTCTCAGGGCTTAAGCCACTGAGTTTCCCACATCCCGCACTATTTATATGAAGGAATAGTTTCCACCAATGCCAATTTGTCATCAACAGTGCTACGAGAAATAACCTGTTTATTGGGGTTGGATTACTCTTTCTATCAATCCAAAGACAAAATAATTGATGAAAAGCTACTCAGTCGTAGAAATAAAATCGCTCATGGTGAATTCCTGCCTCATCTATCGCTCGATCGAGAGGAGTACCAACACATGCAAGAAGAAATTCTAGCAATGATGGAAGATTTTCGGACTCAGGTGGAGAATAGTGCTAGCCAAAGACTTTTTTGCCGAACAGTCGAATCAAAGTAATTTACTGCTAGGCATCTTGGTATTTCTTGAATACCAAGGTCACATTGTGACCACCAAAGCCAAAGGAATTCGACATCGCCACATTGATTGGCATTGATCGAGCCACATTCGGCACGTAGTCTAAATCACACTCTGGGTCAAGGTTTTCTATGTTAATAGTAGGTGGAGCAATGTCGTGTTTAATCGCCAAAGCCGTTGCTACCCCCTCAATACCACCAGCTCCACCCAATAAGTGACCAGTCATCGACTTAGTAGAACTTACTGCTACCTTATATGCTCGATCGCCCAAAGTTTTTTTGATCGCGGCTGTCTCAGTTGGATCATTAATTGGGGTACTAGTACCATGGGCATTAATATAGTCCACCGTATCTGGTGAAACATTCCCATCCTGAAGTGCTAAAGCCATGGCTCTGGCAGCTTCTACGCCACCAGGAATCTGGCCGGTCATATGGTAAGCATCGCAGGTCATGCCGTAGCCCACCACTTCAGCATAAATTTTGGCACCTCGATCGAGAGCATGTTCCAATTCTTCCAAAATCAAAACTCCTGAGCCTTCACCCATCACAAAACCATCACGCTTCACATCAAACGGGCGACAGGCGCGACTCGGGTCTTCATTAAAGGTAGAGAGTGCTTTGCAGGCCGCAAAACCAGCAACTCCTAAAGGTGTAATAGCCGATTCTGTACCACCGCAGACCATAGCTTTGGCGTAGCCACCTTGAATAATGCGGAACGCTTCACCGATCGCGTTGCTACCAGCCGCGCAAGCTGTTACCGTACACATATTTGGTCCTCTGGCTCCCAACTGGATCGCTACCAAACCGGCGGCCATATTGGAGATCATCATCGGAATCATGAAAGGGCTACAGCGATCAGGTCCTTTGGTTAAATAAATTTCTTGTTGATCTTCTAAAACTTTCAGTCCACCAACTCCGGTGCCCATTATTACGCCAATCTGCGAAGCATTGAGGTCGGTGATTTTCAAATCAGCATCAGCTAGTGCCTGTTTGCTGGCACACACGGCAAACTGCGCAAAGCGATCCATCCGCTTAGCTTCTTTTCTTTCAACGTAGTCTAATGCATCGAAGCCTTTAACTTCGGCGGCAATACGACAGTCATGGCGAGCCGGATCGAAGTGTGTAATCACACCGACCCCATTTTTACCAGCAGTTAAACCTGCCCAGTATTCGTCTAGGGTGTTGCCGATCGGGGTGATCGCACCGAGACCGGTGATGACAACTCGCTTGCGGTCTGAATTCGCCATGTTACGAGAAAGATAAAGTTTAGTGAATAAGAATATGGAAATGGCAAGGTCAAAGACCGCTGGCCTTTAACGACCTTGCCGAGACTGACTATTTCTTGATTTTGGTGTTGATGTAGTCTACTACCGACTGGACAGTTTGCAGCTTTTCAGCTTCTTCGTCCGGGATCTCTACGTCAAATTCTTCTTCCAATGCCATTACTAGCTCAACTACGTCCAGAGAATCTGCGCCAAGATCGTTGGTAAAGCTGGCTTCAGGAGTAATTTTAACGGCATCCACATCTAGCTTGTCTGCTACGACTGTCTGGACTTTTGCAAAAATATCTGCGCTCATGTTTTGTTTTCCTTACTGAATTTTAGTGATGTTTAACAGCACAGACCAACCATCAAAGGGTTCTGCCTAGAAATTTGCCGCACTGAACATTTTAAGGCCAAAGGGTTCACACAGATTATTCGGGACATAAAATTGCGATAAGCCTGACAGCTATAGGTTCACAAAAGTATCTTCAAATCTCCGCAGATCGACCGATTACATTTGCCAGTAGAGTAGCTAATCTAGATTGATTGATAGCCGATCGAGGAATCTAAGGTGTTAGCAAGAGTTTGGAGTGCGGCGATTCAGGGCATTGATGCCATTAAGGTTGGGGTAGAAGTTGATGTTTCTAATGGAATGCCGGGAATTAGCTTGGTGGGCTTGCCAGATACCGCCGTCCAAGAATCACGAGATCGAGTTAAAACTGCCCTGAAAAACTCTGGAGCCAACTATCCACTCAAGCGCATTGTCATTAACCTCGCTCCCGCCGATTTGCGCAAAGAAGGCCCGGTATTTGATCTGCCGATCGGCGTAGGCATCCTCGCGGCCTCTGGACAAGTGCCGATCGACTTGTTGGATGATTATTTATTTTTAGGTGAACTGTCTTTAGACGGCAGCCTGCGCCCAGTGGCTGGAGTGCTGCCGATCGCCGCCGCCGCCAAAAGACTGGGAATTATGGGCTTAGTGCTACCTGCCGACAACGCCCAAGAAGCAGCCGTAGTCCAAGGATTAAGAGTCTATGGTTTAGAAGATTTACGCCAAGTAATGAGCTTTTTACAAAACCCCGATCGATTTGTCCCCACCGTACCAGAAACCAAGAAAGTCGATCGATCCACCACCCACCTCAGCGACCTGCGTGATGTCAAAGGCCAAGCCCACGGTCGGCGTGCCCTCGAAATTGCCGCAGCAGGTGGACATAATCTTGTTTTCGTCGGCCCACCAGGCAGCGGTAAAACCATGCTGGCAAGACGTTTACCAGGAATATTGCCAGATTTAAGCTTCAGCGAAGCCTTAGAAGTTACCCAAATCCATTCAGTAGCTGGGTTGTTGAAAAATCGGGGGATGCTCATTGCCGATCGACCATTTCGTGCCCCTCATCATTCCGCCTCTGGTCCGGCCCTAGTGGGCGGCGGCAGCTTCCCCCGACCGGGCGAAATTTCTTTAGCCCATCGCGGCGTAATGTTTTTAGACGAACTCACCGAGTTCAAACGCGATGTCCTAGAATTTCTCCGTCAGCCTCTCGAAGATGGCTTCGTCACCATCTCTCGCACCCGTCAATCTGTCACCTTTCCCGCCCAATTTACCCTAGTAGCTAGCACCAACCCTTGTCCTTGCGGCTATTACGGCGACTCTATTCAAGCTTGCACCTGCTCGCCTCGTCAACGAGAACAATATTGGGCGAAGCTCTCTGGACCGCTAATGGATCGCATCGATTTACAAGTAGCCGTGAATCGATTGCGCCCCGAAGAAATTACCAGAAACGCCCAAGGCGAAGAAACAGCAGCCGTCAGACAACGGGTACAAGCAGCCCGCCAAATTTCTTTAACCAGGTTTGTTGACCAGCCCACAGATCGACCTGTAATGTGCAACGCCCAAATGCAGTCCGCCGATCTTCAGCGCTGGTGCAAGTTAGACGATGCCAGTCGGCTGTTGTTAGAAAAAGCGATCGAGCGTTTAGGGTTATCGGCCAGGGCAAGCGATCGGATTATTAAAGTAGCCCGCACTATTGCCGACTTAGCCGGGGAAGAAAATCTGCGATCTAGTCATATCGCTGAAGCGGTGCAGTATCGGACTATCGATCGGATGCAGTAGAGGCATCTGTTGTGGTGTCCGTTATTATGTGCATAGACATTCTTATTTATACGCATGGTATGAGAACTAATATATTGATTAATGATGATTTGATGGAGGCGGCGATGCTGGCTACTGGGGTGAATTCTAAGAAGGAGACTGTGGAGCTGGGGCTGCAAACTTTGGTGCGGTTATATCGGCAGCAGGGTATTAGAGATTTCAAGGGCAAGCTTCAATGGGGTGGAGATTTGGATGAGATGAGAGCTAACTAATGGTTATTGTTGATTCTATTAGAGCTTTGTCGGTGGGGCAGGTGGAGGCTTTGGGTGAGGCGCTGTTAGATTTTCGTGGGATGGATGATTTGGTGGCTTGGTTAGGTGAGGGGTAGCTGGTGTCTCGTAGTGATATTGACCGCATCAGAGAAAAAATCAGACTTTATGAGTACGATATGTCAGCTCACGCCATGGAAGAGATGGCTGAGGATTACTTGACAATTTTGGATGTGGAATCAGCCGTTTTGAATGGTCAAGTAATTCGGGTTGAAAAAGATGACCCCAGGGGTACAAAATATGTGGTGGTGGGAATTGCGATCGATCAACAGACACCTGTGGGCGTGGTTGGGCGGTTTGCTACTAGTGGACGGTATTTAATCATCACAGTTTACGAAGTCACTGAACTTGAGGTTTAAGGATATGTACGGTTACAGATGTGAATATTGTGAAGGAACTGTGCAGCCTCGCACTGTTAAGCAGGAGGCTTTTAAGCACCGGGATGGTTTTGTCATTTTAGAGAATGTGACGATCGGGGTCTGTGATAATTGCGGTAACAGATACTACTCAGCTAATATTTTGCATACGGTTAATGCTGTTGCAACTGGAGGCCGATCGCCAGAGAGAACAGAGCTAATTCCGGTTGTTCAGCTAGAATCAGCGTAGGTCACACAATCAAGAGGCCGATCTTGTTTCACTTTGTTCGATGTGACGACGTAGCACTGAGTTAATCAGTGATTTGTATTCGCCGCTTTGTGCTTGAAACCATTGGAGTACGTCTGGGTCAAGTTGAATGAGTTGCTTGGCTTGGGTGGCTGGTATTCTGAGGGTGGCGTTCTGGAAGAATTCTTCGGTCAATGGTAGAATATCTGAGTAGTCGATATCCTCTTCATGGGGGTCTTCTTCAAACAATTCTGGACAGAACTTTTGAATATCTGCTGCAAACTGCTCGCTGGTTGCGGTGGCAAAGTATGTTTCTAGTATTTCTGTGGCTTT